>JAFLUR010000269.1 GCA_022508725.1 Oscillospiraceae bacterium | reverse complement strand
CAAGCTCCCCTACATATCCGCCTATGTGGTAATAACCATCTCCCTCTCCGCTCGGATACGGCATGATAATCCACTCTCCGTACCTTTTTTCTTCGACATCTTCGATGTCTCCCTGATATACGGAGTATTTGAGGTTTCCTTTACTCTCCTTATTCTCAATAAGATATTTTCCGCTGTTCAAATTTTTGATTCTGTAAATTTTATGGCCGGATACATTGTTTATATCGAGGGCGTCCGACCGCACCACGGCTCCGCTGAGTCCTTTGTACTTTTCTTTATAGACTTCGGGTACATCCTGTCCCGGGAAATATTTTATTTCAAAGTTCTGTTTCCCCGTTACGGGACGTATGGTTACATTCTCGCTCGCAACAATATCCGCCTTTGAATAATCGGTTTTGTCTATCATTTCGCCTTTGGAAGAGTCTCCGCTGAATTTAGTTTTGCCTTCTTCATAATAAGCAATCTGCTCGCTGTCAGAACCGTACCGGTATGCCACTCCGGAGGCAACTCTTGTTGATTCGGGCTGTACCCCGACTCTTATGACGGAATCTACCGGCACCGACATCTCATAATAGTCAAGCCACCCCGCCGCCTGCTTTTTGGACATCTTTTTGTTGTTATAGATCTTCGTTTCGGCTTTGTAAGCCTCCAAAACATTGGTTATATGCGAAGCCTTGTTGTTTTCATCATATTTGCCTGCTTTCTCGGCTTTGTAATCCTCTCTGTCCGCGTTTTCAAAAGCCACGGTAACCTCTTCCTGCGCGAAAACAGGGAAAACCTTGACTGTCGCGTCGGTATGCACACCGCTTATAACGCCGTTGTCACGCAGTGTCTTTATGAAATTACTGTCGAGAGTAACCGAAACCGTTCCGCCTGAAGCATTTACTTTGTAATACTTGGACTTCGTGTTATCCTTTGCAAAGATTACTCCGCTTAAATAAATACCTTTGCCTTTGTTTTTTGATTCGTTGGCAGCGGTTATATAAATTTTTTCGTTTACTCCTCCGTAAAATCCCGCTACGGTATCGCCGTTCGCTCTCTTTATCGTAATACCGCCCGGATTATAAATTTTGGTTGTTTCATCCCTCCAGTATGTACTGTAAACATTCGGGGTTCCCTGTGTGAAATCATAGATATTGCGGGTGAAATTTTCAGCCGAATTTTGACAGGAAAATGTATAATACGCGTGATTGAGTCTTATCCAATCAAGCTGCGCCTGCGGATTGTCCAAGCCTGCCGCCCTCACCTTTACGGAAAATTTCAGATATGCCGAATCTCCGGATCTGTCGATATTTAATGTTTCCTCCTTCCAGCCCCGGTTACCGTCGATCGAATAGCCGTTAAGACATCCTTCAAAGGTCTGATCGCAGTCGGTTTCGAAACGAGTGGTATATTTATTGAGCGGCGTATTGGGTCCCAAGCTCGCGTTTGTTATGTATGAGCTGAATCTGATGTTTTTGACTCCGACAAGATCGACCTTATTGTTTGTCACATACATCGTGTATTTGCCGTTGTCGTAGTTTTTTATTTTTAAATTGTTTCCTTCTCTCCACGCCTTTCCGTCGCCTGTAACTTCGGCTCTCCAGCCGCCCGGTATATCATCGGAAGATGTGTTCGTAAAGCTCGCCTGCCATGATGCGCTTCCCAGTTGTACATTTGAAGCCATAAGCGATACATCGCCGTCGGTTTCGGCAGCTTCCTCTGCGGTATCGCCCGAATCGCTCATAAGCGCGGCTTCCGCGGCATCGTCTGTGCCTGAAGAGATCGCGACCTCCGTATAATAATTTCCTATCTCGACGCCGCTTTCACCTTCAAGGCGTATTCCGAACTCAGCGTTCTCGGAAAAATCGTATGCCGTCACCTTGACCTTTTTCTCGGTTTCTCCCGGGACAAAAGCGACCGCTTTTGTTTCAAAGCTTTCGTATGCGCCGTCCTTTGCCGTATCCTTTACCGTTGATACATAAACCGTCGCAAAATACTGCGTCGCGCCGCTTCTTCTTACCGTAACGTATCCCTCGGGCGCGTCGCCGGTCAGAACAAGACCGTCCGACTCCAAATCAAAATAAGCCGTTTCCGCTTCCTCGTCGTCTACAATTGTAACGTATGCGGTCGCATTTGCCGCGATTGTCGTGTTGTCGGCGTTCGTACTCATAAGCGCAAGCATAAACACCTTATTCTGCTCCGCTTTATCGTTATCGAAAATTCTTACCGTAATTTTCTTTTCCGTTTCGCCGCCGTTAAAATGAACGATACCGCCCGCGCCCTCCGCAGAAAGGAAATAGCTGTATAAATCGGTAAGTGTTTCCTTTACAGCCGACTCGGTTTCTTCGGTTTTCGAGTTTTGCGGCAGCTTAAGATATGCCGCCTGTGCGTCGCGCAGCGGAGAACCCGTGCTTTTTCTTTTCTTCGGATTGTCATTCTCCGGCGTTTCCTCGTCCGCATAAATATCCGCATTATCGTCGATTTCGATAATATCCGATTCCGCCGTGCCGTCCGCTTCCGACAGCAACGCAATTTCGGCTTCCGGAGCCGTCTCTTCGGTCGAATCGTCCGATACCTCCGACCGTTCCTCATCAAGCGTCTCGCCGACCGCTTCCGGCATATACAAATCGTCTTGATATACAAATTCGGACACATCCGGCTTCACGCCGTAAACCTTTTCCAAAGGCTCGCCGTGTTCATCGAGTATATCGTAATCGACACCGTATTCGGACAAAAAGTCCGCCGCCTTAAAAGCAACGTCAACCTCTTCGTTTCCCGAACCGCGCCTTACTATACTGATTTTGATTTCTCCGTCCTTTTCATTCACTTCGTACTCGGACGCTTCAAAATCAAAATACGACCCTCCGCTTTCATCGGTCGTTTTCGCAAACGCCGACGGAAGCACAGATGCAATCATACTTAAAGAAAGTACGGCGCTTATAAGTCTTTTTAAACTCATTTTTGTTTTCCTCCTTAAAATTTATTTATATATCTATGGGTAAAATACGGTTGCCCGATAAACGCAGCCGTATGAATTGCCCGCTGTCCTTAACAAATACTTCGGTTTGTATTCCGCAATATATTTCGTGTTTTTTGACCGACCGTATTATAGGAACAAACCATGTATCGAACCGTTTTGCAAGCCGGACATCCCACGGTACGGGCGGCATTGAAAGAGCTTTTATTTCCTCAATAAGCCCGACGGGAATGAACCCTCTGCCGACAGGAGTCCACCCATTGTCGATAATATTTCCCTTTCCGTAGCCTCTGAAAGTATAGAGCTTTGAATTTTTCGTATTCTATCTTATAAAATCAGTGCGCCGGAACGGCTCTTTTTCCGGAATACCGTATTTTT
>JAFLUR010000268.1 GCA_022508725.1 Oscillospiraceae bacterium | reverse complement strand
CGAGTGAAAGTACGGGTCCTGATAAGACGACCGGTCCGAGTGAAAGTACGGGTCCGGATAAAACAGCCGAGCCGGAAAACAACAAGGTCGCGACGATAGGAATATATAAAGATCATGTGGAGGTTGAAAGAGAAATAAAGAACGGAAAAATTTTATTTACCGTTACTGCTCTCGATGAAACGGATATATCCGGTATAAGGCTTTTTATAGCGTTATACGGTATCGGAGGCGAGCTTATAGGAGTAAAAACGGGAGAAAGCATCGTTTTCGGAAATAAGCTTATGATATGTGAGGATATGCCGGTTACGGCAAAATATATGCTGTGGGATAAAAATATGCACCCTGTCATTAAAGCCCAAATATATTGATCCGGTAATAATGTTGCCGGAAAAAATTGTGTCAAAAGCCGTGAATATCGGTATAAAAAGGATGTGTTGCAAAATGAAAATACTTGTTGTTGACGATGATGAAATAAATTTGAATATTGCGGACTTTATATTGAAAAAAGCCGGATATGATGTTATGACGGCAAGGTCCGGAAAGGAATGTTTGGAGTCGGTTCGCGCGGGCAGCTTTGATTTGATCCTGCTTGATATATTTATGCCGGAAACAGACGGCTTTGAAACCTGCAAAATGTTAAAAAACGAGCCGCTGTATAACGGCGCTCCGATTGCATTCCTTACCGCGTCGGAGGATAAGGAAAATGTGGAAAAGGCTGTGGAATTAAGCGGAAACGAATGCATATTCAAACCCTTTAAGGCGGATATCCTGACCGGCGGAGTTAAAAGAATACTCGGAAAATAAATGCGGAGGGAATATATATGAAAAGGATTATTCTTGTAATGCTGTCCGCAATGTTTTTCTTCGGTATATCCGCCTGTGCGGAACGGAATACAAATAAAACGGAGACAGTGAATGTGTATGATGAAAACCGGCAGGAGGTTAAAGGAGTTGTATCGGAAGAGGCGGCGCCGACCGGAAATACCGGAGCGGGACATGAATTTTCGGATGTAAACGGAGATGAATGGTTTGCGGATAATGTTTTGCGGATGGCTGATGAAGGAATATTGAGAGGGTATTCGGACGGTTCGTTTAAGCCGTATAATACGATTACATATGCCGAGTTTTGCACCGTTATAAGACGCATGGCAGTGGGAAATTCGGAAACATCTCAGTACGGTCATTGGGCAAAGAGCAATATGGAATACGCTCTTTCAAAGTCGTGGTATGATTACGATGAGATCAATGAGACTGTTTATGATAATCCGATACCGAGATATATGGCTGTAAAAATTCTTGCGCTCGGCATGAATATCCCCCAAACCGAAAATGATGAGGGCGTGTATTGGAGATATATGAATGAAATCAGGGATTTCAATTCGATAAACGGAAGATATGCGTATCTTGTGGTGCGAGCGTATAATGACGGTATTTTTACCGGAGATGAAACGGGGAATTTCAATCCGGATTCTTCGCTTACAAGGGCGGAGGCATGCGCCATAATTTCCCGTGCGGCGGGAATGTCGAATACGGAAAACAATGTACCGCAGACAATTCCGGAAGAACCGCAGGCAGTCGTAAAAAATCCGGAGGCGGTTCATTCGGGCGGGGTAAGCGAGCACGGAGCGTTAAAGGTTGTAGGTACCCGACTGTGCGGCAGTAACGGAGAAGCGGTGCAATTGCGAGGAATGTCATCACACGGATTGCAGTGGTTTGAACAATACACAAGCCGCGGAGCGATAGCCTGTACAGCCGGGTACGGAGCAAATTTATTCAGAGTCGCTATGTATACCGCCGAAAACGGGTACATTTCACAGCCCGGCGAAATAAAGAAAAAGCTGATAAACGCCGTAAACAATGCGGTAAGTGAAGATATGTACGTTATTATAGACTGGCATATTCTCTCTGACTCCAATCCTATGATGTACGTTAATGAGGCAAAGGAATTTTTCAATGAAATATCCTTGCTTTATGCGGATTGCCCGAACGTTATTTATGAGATATGCAACGAACCCAACGGGGGAGCGTCATGGGAGAGGGATATAAAGCCGTATGCGGAGACGGTAATTCCCGTAATAAGAGCAAACAGCCCGGACAGTGTTATACTTGTGGGAAGCGGAACATGGAGTCAGGATTTCGATAAATGTGCCGATGATCCTCTCGACTTTGACAATATTATGTATACCTGTCATTTTTATGCCGGAACTCACGGACAGTGGCTGCGTGACAGGATAGATTATGCTTTAAGCAAAGGCGCGCCGATATTTGTATCGGAGTGGGGGACATCCGCCGCGGACGGAAACGGCGGCGTATTCCTTAATGAGTCATCGGAATGGCTGAGGTTCTTGAATGATCGCGGAATAAGCTGGGCCAATTGGTCATTGTGTGATAAAAATGAAACATCGGCGGCACTTTTACCGGGAACATCCGCCAACGGATGGGGCGATGAAAGTCTCAGTGAATCGGGGAAATTCGTATTCGGCAATTTTAAATAAAGCGAATTTTACCGCCGCGGAGTAATTTGTATTTGCCTGAAATAAAAATGAAATGAGGGTTTTTATATGCCGAGCTTTGAAAAGTCATGCGGAGCTGTTATTTTCCGCAAAAATGATAAAATCACGGAATATTTGCTTGTATTGAATAAAAAGAGAACATCGGTAAGCGGGCATTGGGGTTTCCCGAAAGGTCATGTTGAGGAAGGGGAAACGGAGCATGAAACAGCTCTGCGTGAGGTTATGGAGGAAACAGGACTGAAAATTGAATTTTTCGGTAATTTTCGCAGCGTGACTCATTACAGTCCCAAAACCGATGTTATGAAAAATGTGGTTTATTTTCTTGCCACAGTCAAGGACGACGGGGTCAGTATGCAGGAATCCGAAATAGCGGATTTTGTATGGCTGCCGTTTAAGGAGGCTGAAAGGCGTATAACAAACGAGGGGGACAGACGGATATTAAGGCGCGCGGTCGATTATATGCATACCTGCAAAAAGCGCAGTTACAAAAGGATAAAAAAACCCGATTGATTATTGATTCCCCGACTGACTCTTGAATTTTCCGCTTGCCCAAACCGGGAAATTCCGCGCCGGAAAACCGGTGCGAACGTTTGCGCGCTTTGCGCTGAAGAACCGGCGTATATTTTTCGTAAATTATTTTTTGATTTGAAATCAGTGTTTCGTAGAAAAGCTCTTGAAGCCCGGATTTTAAAAATCCGGACTTCAAGAGCTTTTAATTTTTATGATAAGAATAAAAACACATTTATACGGACAATACGGTAACGATAATCTCGCTTTTGTCATCGGTATCCACCGTGATTACGGAGTCGTTGTGAATTTGACCGGTAAGAGCAAGCG
>JAFLUR010000267.1 GCA_022508725.1 Oscillospiraceae bacterium | reverse complement strand
TTCGATATAGAAACAACCGGACTTTCGAAGGACATAAACCACATAACCGAGATCGGCGCCGTCAAGGTAAGCGGCGGAAAGGTCACCGACAGATGGTCAACGTTTGTAAATCCGCGAGAGAAAATCCCGGCAAATATAGTAAAGCTTACGGGCATTACCGACGATATGGTAAAGAACGCGCCGTATATAGAGGATATTTTCGACGAATTTGCCCGGTTCTGCGACGGGTGCACGGCGGTCGCGCACAATGCCGATTTCGATATGGGCTTTATGAAAGCCGCCGCGCAAAGAATGGGCAAAAGCTTTGATCTGCCCTATCTCGATACCCTTATGCTTGCGAGAGTTCTTTATCCCACACTTTCCAATCATAAGCTGGGCAATCTTTCAAAGCATTTGTCGGTGGTTCTCGAAAATCATCACCGCGCCGTAAACGATGCCAAGGCAACGGCGGATATATTCATAAAAATGACCGGGAAGCTCAAAGATATGGGAATAACGGAGCTCAGCCGCCTAAACGCTTCATTCGATCTTGCGAATGCCGCAAAGCGCAACAAAGCCTATCATATCATACTGCTTGCAAAAAATCAAACCGGACTCAGAAATATATACGAGCTTATTTCCGATTCCCACTTAAAATATATGCTCAGAACTCCCCGTATTCCGAGGAGCGTTCTGGAAGCAAAAAGGGACGGCATAATCGTCGGCTCTGCCTGCGAGGCGGGAGAGGTATTCCGCGCGGTTCTCGATAAAAAGACCGATGATGAAATGAAAAAAATAATAGATTTCTATGACTATCTTGAAATACAGCCCATAGGAAACAACGCATTTTTAAAGGATGATGAAGATTATCCCGAAATACGCACAGACGAAGATCTGCAAGGCTTAAACAGGCGCATTATCGAGCTCGGCGATAAATTCGGCAAAAAAACAGCCGCGACCTGCGACGCGCATTTCCTTGACAAGGACGACGCGCAATTCCGGGCGATACTTATGCATTACAAGGGCTTTAAGGACGCGGCGCGTCAGGCTCCGCTGTATTTCAGAACCACAGGGGAAATGCTTGAAGAATTTTCATATCTCGGAAAAAAACGCGCGTATGAAGTGGTCGTTGAAAATACAAACCTTATATCCGACATGATCGAAAAGGTGCGTCCCATACCGAAGGAAAAATGCCCGCCCGAGATAGACGGCGCGGAGGAGGGGATCGTAAACGATTCGCACCGCAAGGCAGAGGAAATTTACGGGAATCCGCTCCCCGCGCTTGTCCGGGAGCGGCTCGACAAGGAGCTTCATTCGATCACGACCTACGGATTTTCCGTCATGTACAAAATAGCTCAACAGCTTGTGCGTAAATCCCTCTCGGACGGTTATCTGGTAGGCTCGAGAGGGTCGGTCGGCTCGTCGTTTGTGGCGTTTCTGTCCGATATAACCGAGGTCAATTCGCTTCCGCCGCATTACATCTGTCCCAATTGCAAAAATTCCGAATTCATAGACGATGATACGGGACTGTCCGGCTGCGACCTGCCCGATAAGGCATGCCCGAAATGCGGGACCCCGTATAAAAAGGACGGACACAATATACCCTTTGAAACATTTCTCGGCTTCAAAGGCGACAAGGAGCCTGATATCGACCTCAATTTTTCCGGAGAATATCAGCCGGTGGTACACAAATATACCGAAGAGCTGTTCGGAGAGGGATATGTTTTCCGCGCGGGTACGATCGGCACGGTGGCGGAAAAAACCGCGCTCGGATATGTACGCAAATTTGTTGAGGAAAACGGGATAACGATAAAAGGCGCGCATATGAGATGGCTCGCACAGGGCTGCGTCGGAGTGAAAAGAACGACCGGACAGCATCCGGGCGGAATTATCGTTGTGCCGCATAAAAATAACATACACGAGTTCTGCCCCGTTCAGCACCCCGCCGATTCGCCCGATTCGGATATAGTCACAACGCATTTCGATTACCACTCGATAGATCAGAATCTGCTTAAGCTGGACGAGCTGGGACACGACGATCCGACCGTTATAAAAATGCTTTCCGATCTGACCGGTCTGGATCCGCGGACAATACCTCTGGACGATGAGGACACAATGAGTCTTTTCACATCGACAAAAGCTCTGAATTTGCAGGGCGATATAGGCTCTACCGTAGGCACATACGGCGTACCGGAATTCGGCACGAAATTTGTACGTCAGATGCTTCTTGACACAAAACCCCATACCTTCTCGGAGCTTGTTCGTATATCCGGGCTTTCTCACGGAACCGACGTGTGGCTCAACAATGCGCAGGATCTGATAAGATCGGGTACCGCAACGCTTTCAAAGGCTATATGCACCCGTGACGATATAATGATATATCTTATCTACATGGGCGTCGAGGCGGGTCATGCGTTTAAAATAATGGAAAGCGTCAGAAAAGGAAAGGGATTGACGTCCGAAGATGAAACCGCCATGAAAGCCGCCGGTGTTCCGGATTGGTATATAGCCTCATGCAAAAAGATAAAATATATGTTCCCCAAGGCTCATGCCGTGGCGTATCTTACAATGGCGTTCAGGATCGCATACTTTAAGGTGCATCATCCGGAGGAATTTTATATCGCGTATTTCTCGGTTCGCGCCGACGACTTTGACTGGGAGCTTATGGCGCAGGGAGCGGACAAGGCAAGAGCGGTCATGCGCGATATTCTCGACAGAGATAAAAGCGGTGAAGCCTCGCCCAAGGAAAGAAATCTCATTCCGATACTTGAGATATGTATAGAAATGTATATGCGCGGTATACATTTTGCGCCCGTGAATCTATATAAATCTCATGCCGTCAATTTCATAAAAACTGGAAAAGGGGAGATACTTCCGCCGCTCAACGCTCTTGCCGGTCTGCCCGACACGGCTGCAAGAGATATTATGTCCGCCCGTGAGGACGGTGAATTCACAACGATAGATGATTTCGGCAAAAGGACCGGCGCAACAAAAACAGTCATTGAAATACTCCGCCGAAATCACTGCTTTGACGGTATACCGGAGTCAAATCAGATCTCGTTTTTCGATATGGTGTAATCAAAAATAACGGCCGCCGTATATGCAGCCGTTATTTTTTTCGAAAAATCCGCCCGAATAAAATTTTTTATTTTCAACAAACAATATGTATGCGGGAAAATCCGTACCGCATACCTCCGCTTTGCGATTTTATCATAAGAGCCTGTTTAGTATCCTCCAATCATCATCTTTTCGGCATATTTCCCCGCAGGCAAAGCC
This sequence comes from Oscillospiraceae bacterium, assembly GCA_022508725.1. Classification (GTDB taxonomy): domain Bacteria; phylum Bacillota; class Clostridia; order UBA1381; family UBA1381; genus JAFLUR01. The sequence goes on along the minus strand of JAFLUR010000267.1, from coordinate 103 downwards.
CGAAATTCTTGAAATACACAAAGTATTCCCGCGAATTCCGGACTTTGCCGGCAGAAAAATCCACTCAAAAATCCAACGATTGGAGGAATACTGAACAGGCTCT
>JAFLUR010000266.1 GCA_022508725.1 Oscillospiraceae bacterium | reverse complement strand
GCCAAAAGCAATACGGAATTTTCATGCCGGCTTACTGTTTCCTTAAATATTTTTACAAGAAATTTGTGATTCTTGACCTCGCTGAATCTTCCGACGCATATTATCGCAAATTTATTCTCGATATCAAGCTCCCGCCTTAATTTGTTTCTGATATTTTCGTCATAAACAAATCTTTTGGTATCAATCGCATTATTAAGTATATAAAAATTATCTTGACGACAAGCCTTTTTTCCGTAAAGCCATTCTCCGGCACCTAACGAACAAGCAAACAGATTGTCCGCAATATACCTGATCGGCAGCTGAAACAAATTTTTTATAATAGCGTCCATACCTTTTCCGTTTGACGTACTGTGACTGTGCGCTATTGTTTTTATGCCGTTCTTTTTTGCTGTTCTCAAATAGATCGATGCGGTACTGTACATATGCGCATGTATTAATTTATACTCATTATGCTCTTTAAAAAAATCTTTCCATGCTTTTATATATGAAAAAATATTGAGCACATTAAATCTCGGAACGCTGTATATTTTCCCGCCGAGATTTCTTATTTCCTCAGAATAATAACATTCGTCCGTCGTATGCATTACAAAATCAAATTGTACTTTTTCTCTGTCTGTATTACGATACAGATTCATAAGCATTGTTTCCGCGCCGCCGCAGTCAAGCCTTCCGAAAACCTGTAATACTCTCATCTTATCCACCCGGCTCATAAATAATTTTCATTTTTTTCATTACATTCTTTATATCAAACCGTTTTATTTTTTCGGCATTATATTCTCCGAATTGTTTTCTCAGTTCTTCATCTTGCGCCAATCGGTTTATTTTCTCTCCGAATTCGTCACTGTTATCGCTTGTGCATAAATAACCGCCTTTATTTTCATCCGCAAGATCTACATTACCTCTTATTCTTCCGCATACAACGGGCAATTTATTCGCCATCGCTTCCATAAGCGCTACCGATAATCCTTCACGATACGAAGGGAATACAAATATATCGGCTGTTTTGTAAATTTCCGCCATATCGTTTCTGAATCCTATCAAATGCACTCTCTCGCTTATACCGAGCTCCTTTGCCTTTTCAATCAGTATATTTTCATATGTTCCTTTGCCCGCGATAACATAATGAACATTGTCTTTTACATTTTTTAACGACTCGATCACCGTAATATGATTTTTGTTTTTATTAAGTTCGCCGACCGATAAAATAATGATCGCCTCATCCGGAATACCCAATTCTTTTCTTTTTTCGATCCTATCTGCCTGCGATATGTCAAATTTTTCGATATCCACTCCCACGCCGGGTATATATTCAATTCGCCCCGCTTTCATTTTCCGCTTCGCCAAATCATAATCCTCTTTGTTTATCGTAATAAGAACATCGGTAAACCGGGAGCAGTATTTTTCGATCGGGTAATAAAGGATCCAATTCTTCCTTGGCGCGCCTTTGAAAAAGTGAAAGCCGTGCGCGGTGTATATTACTTTTGTCCCTGTTTTTTTTGCGCACAGTCTGCCTATCACACCGCCTATCGGGGTATGACAGTGTATAAAAGCATAGTTATTATCTTTCATTATTTTAAGGACTTGTTTGTATGCTTTCATGTGTTTGTCGAACCTTGTTACATTTCTTTCAAAATCAATTTGGTAATATGAAACATCAATATCCTGAAGTTTTCTTTTCAGACCTTCCACAACTTCCGTACTGCAATTGCTCCCGTCCTCAAAATTACAGGCTGCATCTACTTTATATCCCAATTCCTGCAGTAATTTTATATTCGGTAAATTGAACATTTCAATCATAGATGCAACAGATGCCAAAATCAAAACCCTTTTCATTAAAACGATCTCCTTAAATGTGCTTCTTTATCAGTTTTGCCGGATTACCTACATATGTGCCTGCCGTATCTATATTATTTACTACCACCGCACCGCCGCCTATCATGCAATTATCGCATATATCCGTATTATTTATAACCGCTGCTCCTATGCCTATCCAGCCGGACCTGCCTATATTAACGGTTCCTCCCAAATGCGCCCCCACAGATATATGCGCAAAATCATTTATTGTACAATCATGATCCACCGTTGCGGCGGTGTTGATAATGCAACCGTTGCCTATCGTGCTTCCCGGATTTATTATCGCTCCCGCCATTATGACCGTACCCTTTCCTATGTCGATACCTGATGCCGTAACGGCAGATGGATGTATAAGCGTAACTATATTCAACCTTTCCTCAATCAGCTTTTTATATATTCTTTCCCTTACAGACGCGTTTCCTATCGCAACAAAAAAGTCGGAATCCTTATATTTCATCGTATTCTCAACAATATCAATAACCGGATACGAATAATTTCCGGAACTTAACGATGTATCATCATCAATAAATGCTATCTCCTTGTATCCGCATAAAGATGCTATATCGGCAACGACCTTACCATGTCCTCCCGCTCCGATTATAATGAGCATCGTATCCGCCCCCTATAAGTTCATATTCTTTGCAGTACCCATAAATTCTTCCATGGTAGCCGCATTTTCCGAGGTTATCCCCTCGCGCTTAAATACCGTCTTAACCGTTTGAAATATTATCTTCCAATCACCTATGAATGTCACATTATCCACATACTCAACATCCATATCGAATTTTTCTTCCCACGATAATGAATTTCTGCCGTTTGCCTGAGCATATCCGGTAAGTCCCGGACGCACTTCGTGTCTGCGCCTCTGATGCTCGTCATATCTGTCAAGATAACAAACAAGAAGCGGTCTGGGACCGACAACCGACAAATCGCCTTTCAATATATTAAACAAGCTTACCAGTTCATCCAAACTTGCAGCCCTTAATTTTTTACCGAATGAAGTCAGTCTTACATCATCGGAAAGTAAATTTCCGTTTTCATCTTTTTCATCCGTCATAGTCCTGAATTTATACAATTCAAATACTTTCTCGTTAAGTCCCGGTCTTTTTTGTTTGAATATCACGGGGCTTCCGAGCTTTACCCTAACCAAAGCCGCCGTAACAAGCAATACGGGTGAAAATACAATAAGCGCGATCAGCGCACATATAAAGTCCTGCGGTCTTTTTATGTATTTTTCGTAAAAGCCCTTTTTATGTTCAAATTTACGCCCTTCCATAATATATACCACATCCAATCATTCAAAACACCTTTTCACAATTTCGATTATAATATCCTGCTGCTCCGGTGTCATTTTGTTATCACTCGGCAAACAAAGCCCTCTTTCAAATATATCCGCGCCGATATCCAAAGGATTTCCGTCCTTTCCGGATGCTCCCAGGATATAAGCGTCCGAAACAGCTCTTCCGTTTCCCTCTCTTGTAATAAAAGGATTGTTTCTGTAAACAGGCTGCATATGCATAGGTTTCCATATA
>JAFLUR010000265.1 GCA_022508725.1 Oscillospiraceae bacterium | reverse complement strand
TATTAGGCTCCTTTCCCAAACAACCGGAAAATATCAATAAAAAGAGGATGTATCCGTTTTATTTACGATACGATCCTCTTTCAGAAAAATCAAATAATAAAGTATCCTAAATTATGAAAGCAGCTTATCTATCGCCTCAGCAGCTGTTTTTCCGGCGCCCATGGCAAGTATAACGGTAGCCGCGCCCGTTACCGCGTCTCCGCCCGCATATACGGCGTCAAGACTCGTTTTTCCCGTCTCATCCGCAATTATGCAGCCTCTTTCATTTGTATCGAGTCCCGCGGTCGTATTCTTGATAAGCGGATTCGGAGTCTGACCGATCGCAACGATAACGGTATCGACATCGAGTATATGCTCGCTTCCCTCTTTCTTGATAGGTCTGCGGCGTCCGCTTGCGTCCAGCTCGCCGAGTTCCATATCAACAACCTCCATACCGCTGACCCAGCCCTTATCATTACCGAGGATTTTTGTGGGATTGGTAAGAATTTGGAATATAATTCCTTCCTCTTTGGCATGATGAACCTCCTCGGCACGCGCCGGAAGCTCCTCCATACCGCGACGGTATACGATATACACCTTTTCGGCGCCGAGTCTTTTTGCCGAACGCGCGGCATCCATTGCAACATTTCCGCCGCCGAGAACCGCAACGCTCTTTCCCACATAAACGGGCGTATCATATTCGGGAAATTTGTACGCTTTCATAAGATTTACTCTTGTAAGGAACTCATTTGCCGAATATACGCCGTTAAGGCTCTCGCCCTCTATCGACATAAAGCTCGGCAGACCCGCTCCCGAACCTATATAAATCGCGTCAAACCCGTATTCGGTCTTAAGCTCGTCAAGCAGTATCGTCTTTCCGATAATGGTATTCGTTTCTATCTTCACGCCCATTTCCTTGAGCACATTGATCTCCTTTTGAACGATATCCTTCGGGAGGCGAAATTCCGGTATACCGTACATAAGAACGCCGCCGGCTGTGTGGAACGCTTCAAAAACGGTAACGTCATATCCCAGCTTCGCCAAATCTCCGGCGCAGGTAAGTCCGGACGGTCCGGAGCCCACGACCGCAACCTTTTTTCCGTTAGGCGCGGCCTTTTGGATTTTCTCCTCCGTATTTTTCATATGATAATCGGCAACAAATCTTTCCAATCTGCCTATTCCGACGCTTTCGCCCTTTATGGCGCGAACACATTTCGACTCGCACTGACTTTCCTGAGGACAAACACGCCCGCAAACCGCCGGAAGAGCGTTTGTTTCTTTTACCTTTTCATATGCGCCCTCAAAATCACCCTCTGCGACAAGCGAAATAAATTCGGGAATTTTTACGCTTACCGGGCAGCCGCTCATACATGGCTTATTTTTACAGTTAAGACATCTTGCCGCCTCATTCTTAGCCATTTCCTCGGTATACCCTTCCGCTACCTCAAGAAAATTCTTATTTCTTATATCCGGCGCCTGTTCGGGCATCGGTGTTTTTTCCAAAGACATATTAGCCATATTTTCGTTTCCTTTCTGCTGAAATCAATTTTTTATGCCTATTCTGCAACGTCCGCTTTCGCATGACTGTTTTTCCCGGTCCGCATAGGTTCTCTGACGCATAAGAGCATTGTCCCAATCTATTTGATGACCGTCAAAATCGGGTCCGTCCACGCAAGCAAACTTTGTTTTTCCGCCGACGGTAACACGGCAGCCTCCGCACATTCCGGTACCGTCGATCATGATAGGATTCATGCTTACTATCGTTTTTATTCCGTATTCCTTTGTAAGATTGCTCACGGCACGCATCATAACGAGCGGACCTATGGCAATGACCGCGTCATAATTTTCACCGGCTTCGATAAGCTCCCTAAGTCTGTCGGTAACAAAGCCCTTGAGTCCGTTTGAACCGTCGTCCGTCGTTACGACCGTCTTGTCGGAAACATTTCTCATTTCCTCTTCAAGTATTATAAAGCTCTTATCTCTGAAGCCCGTTATCGAATGAACCTCCGTTCCGATGGCATGAAGCTTTTTAGCCTGAGGATATGCGATAGCCGTGCCGAGACCGCCGCCGATAACCGCAACCTTTTTATATCCCTCCAATTCCGTGGGGACTCCGAGAGGTCCGGCAAAATCAAGGAGCTCATCGCCCTCGTTCATAGCCGACAGATCCCTTGTCGTTTTGCCCACGATCTGAACGATTATTGTAACAACACCCTTTTCCCTGTCAAAATCGGATATGGTAAACGGTACTCTTTCCCCGTACTCGTCTATTCTGAGAATAATAAACTGCCCCGGTTCTGCTTTTTTTGCGATCATCGGAGCATCGATCTCCATCAGAAATACCTGAGGATTCAATACTTTTTTCTTCAAAATTTTATAAGGCATTATGCATTCTCCTTCTGAAAATATATTACATAAAATTATTTTATCACATAAGCTGAAGATTTTCAATATATTTTATTTTTTCGGCAATAATTCATAAACAATAAATATATAAATAACAAGTCCGAAAAAATATACAGGCGCAAAAGCTTGAACCGACTGAAGTTGTTCCCCAAGCTTAATATTCATCGGGCATGATTATCCATGCAATAATGTATGCCAATATTCCCGTTCCGAATAAAACGACCGCCAATACAAGTATAAGCCTTACGATTGTTGAATCTATACCGAAATATTCCGCCAATCCTCCGCATACTCCTCCGAGCTTTCTGTCCGTTCTCGATTTGTATAACCTTTTCATTTTTACAAACCTCCTTTTTAGTTATTGATCCCCATTGCCCAAGCAGTTTGTTCTTCGCATAATTCTTCAAGCCTTAATCGGGGGAACAATAATAACCTCCGCAACCGCAATACCTACTGTTAATGATGCCAATTGAACTACCCTCAATATCGGACCTTCGCTGCCATGAGTGTTAATGTTCAAAATAACCGTGTATAATACATTAGTTTATATTTATTATAACACACTGTCCCCTTTTCTGTCAACAAGGCGGAAAATTCTTTATAAGGTTATATTAATTATGAAAAAAATATATAATAAATCAGGAAATTCAATGTCCCGCGCTTTAAAATAAGGAGGGATTTTTATGCTCAGGGCCTGTGATTTAAGACAAAAGGAAGTAATAAACATATGTGACGCTTCAAGACTGGGGTATGTGTATGATGTGGAAATAGATTTTTCTTCCGGATATATAAAATCCGTTATTCTTCCCGAAAAGGGGCGTTTCTTTTCTTTTTTCGGAAAAAGTAAGGATCGTATCATTCCGTGGGACAAAATAGTCCGTATAGGCGAAGATCTTGTACTCGTTCAAATGCCCGATTACGTTGACGTAACAGCCGCGCAGGAAAATACAAATTAAAGCTCCGTTTTCCGACGAAAAAAAGCCACTGCAATGCAATGGCTTTTCGTT
>JAFLUR010000264.1 GCA_022508725.1 Oscillospiraceae bacterium | reverse complement strand
TCATATTTGGGAACTATTCTCTTTCTTTTTGTCACACATCAATTATAACATAACAGTATTTTTATATAAATTCTTTTTCGTTGACTTTTAAAAGGTATTCCGGTATAATCATATATAAACAGTCGGATTACGGAAACGCCGGATAAATCAAATGTCAAAAAATAATCCGGTGTTCCTTATATATTGCGAAAGGGGAAATATATGCGGCAATCAAAAAACAATACGAAATATTCATTAAGGGATAAAATTAAGGCGGAAGCCAAGGAAATCAATCCGGTGAATTTTATCATGCTGACCGTAGCGGGTGTTATAAACGCATTCGGGGTAACGCTTTTTCTTTTTCCCGTAAAACTCTATGACAGCGGGATCTCGGGATTGTCTATGCTTCTGGACAGGATAACACCGCCGGCTTTCACGCTTTCCCTGTTTTTGATATTCCTGAATATCCCGATATTTTGTTTCGGTATGAAGAAACAGGGATTTACCTTTACGGTTTATTCTGTTTTTGCCGTTATGATATATTCCTTGATGTCATTTTTGATAACCGATGTACTTCCGATTGATGTATCGTTTGTTTCGCCTTTGGCGGGTTCGGATTTGCTTTTGTGCGCGATTTTCGGCGGCGTCATTTCCGGAATCGGCAGCGGTCTGACCATCCGTTTCGGCGGCGCTATCGACGGCATTGATGTATTGTCGGTCATCTTTGCAAAGAGACTGAGTATGTCTATAGGAACATTTGTGATGATATTCAACACGCTTTTGTATACTTTCTGCGGTATTGCCGTGGAAAGCTGGATACTGCCGCTTTATTCTATCGTTACATACTATATAGGATCGAAAACCGTTGATTTTATCGTAGAGGGAATTGACAGATCCATATGCGCGATGATCGTCACGACAAGGGCTAATGAAATTTCCGATGCGCTTGCGGAATGCTTTGAATCAAGCGGCACGATCGTAAACGCTATCGGCGGCTATTCAAAGGAGGATAAAGAAATCATTTATTTTATCATCAATCACTTCCAAATAAATAAGCTGAAAAAGATGGTGCATGATATTGATGCTTCCGCTTTTATTTCCTTGCAGGATGTTTCGGATATTATCAAAAGCAAGGAATAAATACGGGCATATCGCCGTAAAAAACGATATGCCCGTAATTTTTATGCTCTGTGTATATTGAGATTGATCTCTCCGTTTTGGGACACGGCTTTGAATTTCAGCAGTATTCTGTAAACCTTATCTCCCCATACCGGCGTGAGCTTTGCATCATCAACTATCTCTATAACCTCAAAGGTTGCCATAAGCGACGGCGGATAATCGATCATAACATCATCTATAAGAATATAGTCACCCTTTATAATAGGCTTATGCCATGACATAAGCGAAAGTGTAACGTCATCCGTCGGTGATTCGAGAGCGTATATCTCATTTACCGTAATATTGTTGTCTGCAAGCTCAACCGTTCTTATCCATGATATAACGCCCGCCTCGGGAGGATACGCGCCGCTTATGTCGCAGGTTATCGAGGTATCGTCATGGCTTACGTCCTTTGCCGCAAATTCACGTCCGTCCGACTGCATTACGCCGTTTATTGTGGGAAGATTGTGATATGCCGAACGCATTGTCCATATTCCGTATCTTTCCGAGCTGAAGGTCGATTGTGAATAGGTTTCAACTCCTATATCTATGAGAAACGGCTCGTTATCGTAATAAACCATGAAGCTTCCCACGTCGTTATGATTATGGTTATCACCGTTGTTTCCGCCCTTTGCCGCGATTTGGAAGATCTCGTTTCTTACGCACAAAAGCTCCAGACTGTCGATATAGTATGAGCTTTTCGGGAAATCCTGATAACCGAGCTGACTCGAGCATATAGCCCTTGCATTGCACATTGCCATAAGCTTATGTATCATATTCATTGTTTCGGGCATGGTTTTGGTATTGGTTATCAAATAATCGTTTGCGCCGAATGCCGCAAGACGGCTGTTTTTAACCTTCATACCGAACAGATATGTTCTTGCTCCGCCTTTGCTTGCCGATACGCTGCAATCCGCGAAATTGGCAAAATATTTGCCGCACATATGCACCTTATATATATAACTGCCCATAGCTTCGATTTTGGGATCGTCATATATATTGACCTCTCCTTTTGTTGCGGCATAAAGTATTTCCAGCGCGTCAAACATACAGCCCGCCGCATGATACCAATATTCCGCTCCTTCGTTGCAGCCGCCGTCCTCGGGATATGACGCTATAAAATAATCGAGTATTTTCATAGCCTTGATCGTAAATTCCGTGCGTTTTTTCTTATCACGCTCGGTTAAAAGGCAGGCGGTAAGGCAGGTGGAGGTACACCATGCGGTCCAGTTCGATGCGGCGATATGATGATTTCCGCCCATCCAGTGAAATTCGTTTTTTAGGAACGGATCTATAACTCTTCTTGTTATTTCATATTCAACCCTGTCGGCAATGAGCGAGCTCACATTCTTGAGCTGAGGCTTGAGCAGGTATACGCACAGCGCCAATGACGCTGCCGTCTGAGCATTGAAAAGATCTATTGACGGCTTCTGCACATTCGGCAGAATAAGACCGCCGTTATGAGCGGGCAGAACCCAGCTGCTTTCCTCACATATGCACCATATTCCGTTTATTATATCGTCTATAAACCGGTTTTTTCTTTCGACACATTCAGCGACCGTAAGACAGCAAAGCGCAATTCTTCGCGCAAAGTTAAGGTTTTCATACGCATCTCTGTTTCCGTTGCGCTTAAAGTCCATATATCTGAGAGCCGGAATATTTCCCCAGTTATAGTTCAGATATTTCTCCCCTTTATTAACCGCTTCTCTCTGAATTTCCATGGGTATCTGTTCCCAAAATTCCACATCGGCGGGAAACGGAGTAAAATTAGCTTGTGTTACAAGCAATGAGCCTATTGTGTCATAGTATTTCTCCAAGGCCATTTGCCAATCATCCTTTCTTTTATATTTGTAAAGTATAATAAATTTTTAACGAAATTTTAAATGGTTTCCGGCGGATATTAAATATCCGGCGGGAATGCAGAGCGATATTTCTTCCTTAATATATATTTTAGCACATATTATATAAATTTTCAAGTAATTTACGCTATTTTTTATGAAATTTATCAAATTTATCAAACTGCGTCCGGGATTGGGAATTTTATCGGTTAAATCGTCGTTTTTATGAAAAATAAAAAAGCCCGTACTTTCCGGCCGGAAAACAGCGAGTCGGAAAGCATCGGGATTTTTTATTAAAAAAATCGGAATATCCGGAAGAATAATCCATACAGACGCAACGGTATTTTTCCTAAGGAAACACTGAATAAATCAAATATCAAAAAATAATTTGGCACCGCGGCGAAAAACCGGTGCGAA
>JAFLUR010000263.1 GCA_022508725.1 Oscillospiraceae bacterium | reverse complement strand
AAGAAGACCGCAGGAAAACTCGCGTTTTTCAAGGTTTTCTGACGCAGAATTTCACAATTTGGGCAAGCAGAAAAATTCAAGAGTCGGTTGGGGGAGCAATAAAACGAGGCGGCAAAATAAGCCGCCCCGCGTGTGTTTTATATTGCTTTTGTTTCCGCCAAAGGCGTCATATCGCCGAACGTATTCCATACAAACGCTTTTATGCTTCCGATTTTTTCCGTCTGCGGCGGTATATAAAAGCCGATATTGTATGTATGATTTTCCTCAAAATCCGACATCATATAATTTAACCCTATCAATCCGCCGTCGGTATCATATACAGCCGTGAATATGTAATCGGTTTCATTCCAGCTGTGCAGCTTTGTGAATTTTGTATTTACAATAAATCCCTCGCCTGTCGGTATCTCTTTTAATATGTCTCCGCTTGTCGATTTCAGCGATAATTCGTTGATTACATAAGGGTAACCGGTCGGTTCGGGTTTATCGGTCGGTTTCGGTGTGTTTGTCGGCTCCGGGTGCTGCGTGGATTCAGGAATTTTCGTCGGTTTCGGATTGTTTGTCGGCTCCGGGGCTTTCGTGGGTTCAGGTATTTCCGTGGACTCCGGGGCTTTCGTGGGTTCGGGCATTTTTGTCGGTTCCGGAGGCTCCGTGGGTTCGGGCGTTTTTGTCGGTTTCGGAGGTTCTGTAGGCGACGATACATTACAGATTATCTTTGCATTTTTCAGGCAATCGTTACCACCGCCTATATATATATAATAATTCCAATCCTCTCTACTTCCGTCATATTCTACTAATTCTAAACTTTCACAACCCCAAAATGCATGATCGCCAATGCTTGTAACACTTCTCGGAATCGTTATGCTTGTCAAGCTGCTGCAAGAATAAAACGTAAAATCGCCAATGCGTGTTACACTATTCGGGATTGTTACGCTTGTTAAGTCGCTGCAACCATAAAACGCATAATAGCCAATACTTGTTACACTGTCCGGGATTGTTACGCTTGTCAAGCTGCTGCAATATTCAAACGCATCATCACCTATGCTTGTTACGCTGTCCGGGATCGTTATGCTTGTCAAGCTGCTGCAATATGAAAACGCAGAAATGCTGATACTTGTTACACCATCGGGAATAATAATGCTTGTTAAGCTACTACAGTCTAAAAACGCAGCATTACCGATGTTTGTTACGCTGTCCGGTATTGTAATACTTGTCAAACTGCTGCAACTTAAAAACGCATCATCGCCGATACTTGTCACACCGTCCGGTATCGTAATACTTTTTAAATCTCCGCATCCACTAAAGGCATATGCAGGAATTTTTGTCACACCGTCAGGAATAGTTAAATGGCCTGCCAAAGGTTTGCCGTTGAGATACAATTTACTTGCATAATATCTCGGATTTGCGGGATCGTTGCCGAAATCTATATTAAAATACGCTGCAAGGTCTGATATATAAACATATTCCAAATCCAAGCACTCTTCAAACGCATCATCACCTATGCTTGTTACTCCGTTTCCTATTGTTACACTTGTTAAGTCGCGGCAACCATAAAACGCATAATCGCCAATACTTGTTACGCTGTCCGGGATTGTTATGCTTGTCAAGCTGCGGCAATATTCAAACGCATAATCGCCGATACTTGTTACGCTGTCCGGGATTGTTACGCTTGTCAAGCTGCTGCAATCACTAAACGCATCATCGCCGATACTTGTTACCGGCAAGCCGTCAATTTCGCCCGGTATCTCTATTTCCGTTGCCGATTCATCGCAATCCGTAATCGTAACCGTTTGCATATCATTATTGATCGAATAATATAAATAATCGCCGTATTTCAATTTCCCTGCATTTGCCGCAACCGGCATAAATGCCGCCAATATTGCAAATACCAGCGTTAAACTTAAAATCCTATTCCTCAATATGATCTCCTCCTTAATAAATCAAAAAATGCGTGATCTTTCAAGACCACGCACCAAAAAACGCAGCCTTGATTATATGCAGCCACGCATCTTAGTCATATGCTCACAGTAGAAATGAAAATGACAACCAAAGCGTGCGCTTTTTAACAAGCGCAAGCACTTCTACTGTCAGTACATATATTAAGATGTCGTGGCTAAGCATATAATAACACAAATTATACCGGATGTCAACATTTAAATTCCAAATCAAGTCAAAAAAAGCAGTCCGCCATGCAAAGCCGCATAACGGACACGCTTTAATCTTAATCGATTTTCTCGGTAAATTCGGGAATATTTTCGCCTCTTACATACTCATGCTCGTCAATCGTAAGCTCCGGCATTTCCTTTCCTATGTAAAATCCCGTATGTGGCGGCTGATTGTACGCCGTGTTCTGCCATGCGACGCCGAGTCTGTAAACCGGGTCATGCATAAGCGTATAGAATTTATGTTTTGTCAGGTGAGTAGTCGTATATATCCTCAGCTCGCTGCTGTCCTTGTTTCTCCATACGACGTCCTCTCTCCAGTCGCCGAATATGCTTGCCTGTATACACGGATTTCCCTTTGTTCCGTTATTCGAATACGCGTCCTTTGTATCGAGAATAACGTCAAGCTTTTCGGTTTCCCAATTCCATTTGTATATCTTGCCTATTCCGTAATATCCCTCATGAAAAAATTCATGATCGAGAAGCTCTCTTTGCAGATCGCCGTCCCACCATATCGCAAAATTGATGGATTGGGGCGCTTTTTTTGCTATAAGCCTGCCGTCAAAGGTATACAGCTCTTCATCAAGCACCCATACCTCACAGCCCTCATATCTCGGGTCGATATTCGCACACAAGCCTCTTGTCGTATCGCGCCCCGTATATACTCCCCATTTTATATCGCCCGTAGCCGGGTCACGCACTTCATATCCGTATCTCGCATGAGTGTGTTCATGAATTTGGAAGAAATCAAGACCCGGCGTTTTTGTCGTAAACTTTCCGAGATGCATTGCATCGCCGTGTTCAAGTCCCGTTGAATACATACCCGTTCCGTCATGATCTATCGCGCAGGCTCCGTAAACGATTTCATCACGTCCGTCGCCGTCGATATCGCCCACTCCGAGATTATGATTTCCTTGATTGGTATATTCGATATTTTGGTTTTTGTCCGCCCTAAACACCCATTTTTTCACCAGCTTGTTATCGACAATATCATAAGCCGCAAGCACGGTCGGTTTGCCCGTATCATAATATCCGCGGCACATTACCACGCTCGGATTTTCACCGTCCAGATACGCCACGCAAGCCAAAAATCTGTCCACGCGATTCCCCCATGAATCTCCCCATTCGGCAACATTTCCTCTCGGGGGGTCGTAATCGACCGTATCGAGCGCCTCTCCCGTCAAGCCGTCAAACAAAGTAAGAAATTCATCACCCTCAAGGATAAATCCGTCCTTGTTTCTGTAATCGGCATGCTTGTCGCC
>JAFLUR010000262.1 GCA_022508725.1 Oscillospiraceae bacterium | reverse complement strand
ACCTTTAAACCGGTGTTTCCTTAATTATGTTTATTTGTTTGAGTGACGAATAATTCGGGAAATCGGAAAAAATTTGTATTTTGCGGGACCTGCGGTATATCACTTATTCGCCGAAATTGCAGACACGGAATTTATTGAAAAATCATCCGGCGAAATTTTTTGATACGTCATTGATAAGCAAAAGCCTGCGGCATTACGATATCCCGAAACGGAAATTTTAAGGATGTTTGCAAAAATAAATGCCTGCCGCGGTGAAAAAATCGTTTATTATACTTGACGTACCGGGAAAAAACGTTTATAATATATATGTATGCTTAATATTTCTTTAATTACGAAACTAACGAATAAATCGAAATCTTTTTACTTGGGTTCACGATCGGATGCTATCCGTATTGAGGAGCTCGGGAAAAATTTTAACAAACGGGGGTGCATAGTATCAGTACTTTGGATATTGTTTTATCGGTCGCGGCTTTGGTTTTCCTTGCGCTTAACGCCGTTTCCTTCAAGGGCGGAATAATCTATCGGAAAAAAATCGCCGAGGCTGAAATAGGCAGCGCCGAGGATAAGGCGGCTGCCATTATTGAGAACGCAAAAAAGGACGGCGAAGCCAAAAAACGCGAATTTTTGCTTGAGGCAAAGGAAGAAAAACATAAATTAAGACTTGAATTCGACGCGGAGGTAAAAGAACGCAGAGCCGAATTGTCGGGTCAGGAACGCCGTATCAGGCAAAAGGAAGAGGCTCTCGATAAAAAGAGCGATTCTCTTGAAAAAAAGGATTCCGTTCTCACTCAGAAAATCAAGGATTATGAGCAGAAAGAACAGAAAATAAACGAAATAAAGAAACAGCAGATAGCCGAGCTTGAAAAAATTTCCGGATTTACCCGTGAAGAGGCAAAAGAGCATCTCATAAAGGATATTGAGATTCGGACAAAACATGAAGCGGCTATGATGGTTAAGGAAATTGAACAGCACGCAAAAGAAACAGCCGCCGAATCGGCTAAGAAAATCATCGCCATGTCGATACAAAAAATCGCCGCCGACCATGTTGCGGAAACCACAGTTTCGGTGGTGCCTCTGCCGGGCGACGAAATGAAAGGCAGAATTATCGGTCGTGAGGGCAGAAATATAAGAACTCTCGAAACAATGACGGGCGTCGATCTCATCATCGACGATACCCCCGAGGCGGTTATTCTGTCCAGTTTCGATCCGATAAGGCGCGAGGTCGCAAGAATTGCTCTCGAAAGACTTATCGTTGACGGACGCATACATCCGGCTCGTATCGAGGAAACGGTCGAAAAGGCGAAAAAAGAGGTTGAAAGCACGATCAAGCAGGAGGGTGAATCGGCAACGTTTGAGACCGGCGTTCACGGACTCCATCCGGAGCTTATAAAGCTTTTGGGTAAGCTTAAATTCCGTACAAGCTACGGTCAGAATGTACTTCGTCATTCGATAGAGGTGGCGCACCTTGCCGGGGTTATGGCGGGTGAGCTGGGCGTTGACGTGACCCTTGCAAAACGCGCGGGACTTCTGCATGATATAGGCAAGGCTGTCGATCATGAGGTTGAAGGCTCTCACGTTACGATAGGCGCCGATATTGCAAAAAAATATAAGGAAAATAAGGATATTGTCCACGCTATCACGGCACACCACGGAGATATCGAGCCGGAAACGCTTGTGGCCGCTCTCGTACAGGCGGCGGACGCCATTTCAGCTGCAAGGCCGGGCGCAAGACGCGAAAATCTTGAGACCTACATAAAACGTCTTACAAAGCTTGAAGAGATAGCAAACAGCTTTGAGGGCGTCGATAAATCGTATGCCATTCAAGCGGGACGCGAGATCAGAATTATGGTCAAGCCCGAAACGGTCGATGATTCGGGAATGGTGCTTATCGCAAAGGATATTGTCAACCGCATCGAAAGCGAGCTTGAATATCCGGGACAAATCAAGATCAGCCTGATAAGGGAAACGCGTACGGTTGATTTTGCAAAATAAGCATATTACATAATAACGGAAATTCCGGTTTTTTTACCTGATATCCGCAAATAAAATGAACGGCAAATATATCCGATTGTTGTTCATTTTATTTTTTACTGTTATTTTCGGAAAGGCAGAGTATTCGGAAAAAGGGCGATCTTAAACCATTGCAATCCCGAGCTCGGTAAATTCGGTTGATAAAAATATGAAAACAATAAAAATTTTGTGTATAGGCGATATAGTAAGCGTGCCCGGGCGCAGCGCGGTGAGAAATCTGCTCCCCGCAATAACGGAGGAACACCGTCCGGACATTGTCATTGCCAACGGCGAAAATTTGTCGCACGGCAACGGTATATCAAGACAGCATTACAGGGAAATGTGTGAGTCGGGGATAGACGCGTTCACTCTCGGAAATCACGCGTGGGGGCATAAGGACGCGTATAATCTGCTTAAATACGAGCGGAATATAATACGTCCCCTGAATTTCGATAAACGCTGTGCGGGCTCCGGCAGCTGCGTTATCGATAAAAACGGCATAAGCGTCGGAATAATAAATCTTATCGGCAGGGTATATATGCCTGTTCCGTGCGATTCTCCTTTTAACGCGCTTGAGAGGGAGGTTGAAAGACTGAAAAAAAAGACGAATATAATAATCGTTGATTTTCATGCGGAGGCGACAAGCGAAAAACAGGCTCTCGGCTGGTTCGCCGACGGCAAAGTTTCGGCGGTATTCGGAACGCATACGCATGTTCAGACGGCGGATGAATTTGTCATGCCCAAAGGAACGGGATATATAAGCGATCTGGGCATGACGGGCGCTGTATATTCGGTTCTCGGCATGGACAAAAATTCGATCGTCGAAAGATTTTTAACGGGTATTCACGGCAGATTCGAGCTTGCCGACGGCAGATACAGATTATCCGGCGCGGTGTTCGAGATAGACGCATCGGACGGTAAATGCACGGGAATAACCCGTATAAATGCGATGCAGCTTCCGCATTGACATTTAAGGAAATACTGAATAAATCAAATATCAAAAAATAATTTAGTGCAAGCGGCGGAAAAATAGTGCGTTCGTGAAGCGTTTCGTAGAAAAGCGTATATTTTTCCGTAAATTATTTTTTTGATTTCCTTTAAATCAGTGTTTCCTTAAAAAGGGATATGACAAAACAATTTTCGTTTTGTCATATCCCTTTTTCATGTTTCTTATTTTACTTCATACGAACGCGCAAGCGGAATTACCGATCCGACTCCGTCCCATATAAACAGCTTTATATTGTCTCCCTCCGGAACGGTATAGTCACCCAAATCGACTTTGTCTCCGTTTATCCTAAAGGTCCGCACATCGGTCATTGTATCGCCGTCATACGATGCAACGATAAACACCGCGTTCCCGTCCGGGACCGCCTCCGCTTTGGAGCCGAGCGAAACCGTCAATTTGCCGTTTTGAACCGA
>JAFLUR010000261.1 GCA_022508725.1 Oscillospiraceae bacterium | reverse complement strand
TGTCAAATATACAAAGCAGATAAACAATTATCAAATTTCCTCGCTGAATGATCTGAAAGACTATATTTCCGATATGTATGAGGAGCTCGACAGTCTGAAAAGCAAAACAGAAAAAAAGCTTTCAAATTACACGAGTCTTTATACGAAAAGGAAGGTCACATATAAAAAAGCGGGAGAAAACGGACGGGATCTGGTGTTTACTTCCACGGTATTGAATAATCTCGATGAAGAAACGGAAAAACTGCGCGAATATACCGATGCGCTTGAGGCTGTGAGAAAGAGGGGAGAGCTTCCGGAGGGATTTTTCAAAGAGCTGAGGGATATGAGCATAGACGACGGCATGGATTTTGCAAAGGCTTTGCTTGACGCGTCCGACAGCGAATTTGAAGAATACATAAAATCCTATGCCGAAAAACAGGCTCAAATCGCCGAAATGGCAAGCGAGCTGACCGAGGCGGAGGCAGCGGAGATGATAAGCAAAATTTCTTCCGAGCTGGAGAAATATTACGACAGTATCCCGGAAGGTTTTTTCGAATGCGGAAAACTGAGCGGAGAAAGCTTCACGGCGGCATTTCTCAATTCCCTTTCTTTGCTTTCGGAAGGACTGAACGGTATTTTTCCGGATTACGGGGGCGCGTTTTCGGGAGCGGCGCAGAATAATTCATACTCGCCTGTCTTTAATTTATATTCGACCGCGCAGACCGCATCCGAACAGCTGAGAGAGGCAAGGGCGGCGTCCGAGCTTGAACGTATACGCGGAGGTTATTGAAGGAGGAACAATGTATGGACATATGTTTTAAAAATAATGCCGGAAGCGTTGAGATGGGAAGAAACGGCGATATACGGATAATAAGCATATCGGGGCTCGCGTCTCCGAAAAAGATCCGCAATACCGCCTCCTATGCGGGAATTGCGGGCGCTGTTCTTTTAAGTGAGACACCGTCCGCAAGAACGATCACCGTTTCCGGCGATATCAAAATTTCACCTTATTCCGATGCATTCATGTCAAAAATGCTCAGAGTCCTTGACAAGGAGGGAATACTCTATATAAAAAACAGCAAAAAACGCTGTATAAAATGCTCGGTGTCCGATATTGAGTTTTCTCCGAAAGGCCGGGTGTATAAGGAGTTTATAATTCAGTTTACGGCGGATTATCCGTATTTTACCGATAACGAGTACAGACAGGCATATTTGTTTTCGAGGGTTAAAAACATAATACCGCCGTTTACGCTGCCGAGAATATTTTCAAAGCGCGTAAATGAGGCGGAGGTACGCAACACCGGCGATATACGTTCATATCCCACGGTAAAGGTGCATTTTTATTCCGATTGTTCGGAAAATGCCCGCGTTACGATATACAACGACACGACGCAAAAAAGTCTTGCGGTATTGCACCGCGCGCGGAGAGGCGATATTGTGACCGTAGATGCGGAAAACAGGATCATAACATCCGAAAGGGACGGAAATATCGAAAACATAACCTCGTCCGTTTCCGATGATTCCTACATTTCCGATCTTTATTTTGAGCCGGGAAAAAACGATATCCGGATAATTCTCGAAAACTGCGGCGAAGCCGAGGCGGAATGTTTATACAAGAACAGTTATATTGAGGATATATAATATTTTTACGGGAGGAAGCTTATGTATGATATACGGCTTTATGATTACGAGTTTAATCTTATACATATAGAACACAGCATCATATCGGTGAATGCGGTCGTGAAGTATAACGATATCGGCAGCTTTGAGGCGCATTTTCCGGTAAGCGCGGGGATAACGCTCAAGGCTCTCGAAAATCCGTATCTTGTTGTCGTTATGGGTGACCTGCAGGCTTTGATAACGGGAAAGCAGGCAAACGGAAATGAATTTATCCTTTACGGAAAAACGGTAAACTGGATATTGTCAAGACGCGTTACCCATAAATTCACCACCTATAAGACCTCGTTCAGCACAAATGCGGAAATTCTTGCGCGCACATTGGTAGAGAAAGCTTTTGACGATGTAGAAAATTTTGTCCTCGATGATATGTGCAATATTGAATATTCGCAGGAGTTTTGGCGCAATACCGCAAATCAAACGAGCGAGGTCGTAAAGGACTGCCTTGATAATGCCGGCGCGGGACACAGGGTCTTATTCGACAGAGTAAACAAACGGTGGGTGTTCGGCGTGTTTGTCGGCAGGGAGATCCCCTTGATAATATCCGAGGCAAACGGAAACGCCTATGATTCGCGGTTCAGCGAGGATATACAGGATTATTACAGCTCCGGATGGTACGAAAAGATTTCGGCGAATTCGGACGAGGGCGAATGGGTACAAATAGTAAAGGACGGCGATAAGACGGGAATATACAAATGGGACGGCGTTCTTTACGGAACAAGCGCAAGCGAGGGCAATAATTCCCTGAATAACAAGAAATGGAGGAAGATAACGAAAATGCAGACGAGAAATCTGCGTTTCGGCATCGATTATTCTTTGGGCGATATTGTAAGAGTTCAGACCGAGTTCGGAGAATTCAGACAGAGCGTAAAAAAAAGAATAGGCGGTGTGGAAATGTGGTTTGAAAACAACAATTTCGGTGAAGAACCGGTTTTTTCTGATGTGTAAAGGAGAATGTTATGGGATATTCTTATAAATTTACTGATAATACGATATACGGGGCGGAGGATATAAACGATGTTATAAACGAGTTTGCGACGGCGGGAGTCGCGGATGTGTATTTTGACGGAACAAGCTATAATACATCCGACCTTAATAAAATAGCCGCCTCTTTTGCGACGGGAGGGATAAAATATGCGGACTCCGATTCCTGCAAGGCGGTGAGATATTCTTCCGATTCGGTAAAGGTACTCACCGGAACGGCGTTTTTTGACGACGGATCCATAATAAAGATAGACGCGGACGGAGTTATTCTCAAATACACGACCGGTGTGAAAAATTATGTGTATCTCAAAGGAAACATAAAAGCGCAGAACCGGAACGAGGTGTGCTGCACGGTATATGAGGGAACGGGAGATATTGTGCCGATCGCGGAGATAGAAGCGGACGGAACGATCACCGACAAAAGAAAATTCTGCCGCGGAAAGATAGGCGGATATCAAAGCTCTTATTCTCTTACCAAAAGGATCACGGTGAATTATTCAATGTCCGGCGGAGGAGGAGCCACGCAGGATTTTACATACGATCTCGGCGGATACGGATACAGTCATATCATAGACATAAGCAAAAAGGAACGCTGTATGAAAGGCGATCTCGGTTTTCCCACATCAATCGGAATATATGATATCGTGAACGACTATGCGGTTGCGGTAAGCTACAGGTTGGGAGAAACGAATACATCCTACGCAAATCCCAACGGGATGCTTGTTTATCCGTGCAGGGGGTCCATGTCTTCCGATGCCGATATATGGCAGACTGTCCGAAAAGTCGGTATAAAATCTTGCAAACAGAGTTAATCTGTAG
>JAFLUR010000260.1 GCA_022508725.1 Oscillospiraceae bacterium | reverse complement strand
ATCAAATTTAAAACATCTTGATCCATATAAAGATATTTTCTTTCATCTGCCTTTGAGTCCTCATGCAATATCTTCATGCACTTATCTTTTATTTTCTTTTCACGAAATTTTACGGTATCAATTAACATTATTCCAGCATTAAAAGCATCACATACATCCATATTCACATGTTGCTCATAATGCTCTTTTAAATATCCACATACAACATCATGTATTGCTCCCACAATATTCCCATGCAAAGAGCAAGAATACAAATCAAAAACGTCATCTAAAATCAGTGTATCACAATCAATATACAGGACTTTGGAATACTCGGTAAATATTTCAGCTATAAGAAAGCGATAATAGGTTTCAACCGTAATATGAAAACCTCCTCTCAGATTTATACCTTCCATGTACTTTTCAACATTGATACACTCAACCCGTATGTTACCGCTCGTTAAATCAACTAAATTTTTTCTGTGCCGCTTTTCCAAACCGGTGTATAAAACATATATATTATAATTGACATCACTCTTTGCATTTTTTATTAACGATTTCAAACACACATATAAGTACGGCGCATAGTTATTGTTTACGGCAAATACTATCGGCACCGTTTGGTTTTTATTATCCATTTCAAAGCTCCTTTATATTTATTTCAAATGCAATGAGAGGTAATATATCTGTACTTTTAATTATATTTTTTCTCTCTGTATTATTTTTTATCAACTGTTTTATTATATCATTATAATGAGCGATATTCGCAATAATAAAACAAATGTCACTGTTATAACAGCTTTCTGTTATTTTATCCAATGAAACACATGGTAAACCCATAATATTCGTACCTTGCTTTTTTATATCATTATCACAAAAACATAAAATACTTTTTATATTGTTTCTGTATAAACACGCATATATTGATTGTCCCACCTCACCTGCTCCGAATATAACTATATCTCTGTTTTTTATAGACTCAAAAAAATCTTTTCTCCCTTTCTTATTGAGATAAGATATATTTTCTCTCACAACTTTAAAATCTTCTACACTTCTCAATAAAGCTGTCAGTGATAATATTTTATCTATTTTTTCTTTATTTATCTCATGATATTCCAGTTTTTTATAGCAATCTTTTATAAACAAAAAAAATTCTTCCAATTGTTTTTCTGTTTCTTCAATTTTTTGATTGCTGTTTATATATTCGTCATAATATGCACAAAAAGAA
The DNA here is from genome assembly GCA_022508725.1 of Oscillospiraceae bacterium. Taxonomy (GTDB): domain Bacteria; phylum Bacillota; class Clostridia; order UBA1381; family UBA1381; genus JAFLUR01. The sequence goes on along the minus strand of JAFLUR010000260.1, from coordinate 2,264 downwards.
CCAAATAAACGATGAAATATAACAGCTCTAAACGGGCTGCATATATCTTCACTGTTCATAAATTCTGTAATAAAACGCATTTCATCCATTACAAATTTTATATGTTTTACTTTATTATACACAGAAGCATTCAAATTATCTTTCCGATAATGATATGACGGAATATGAACATACATAATCCGTTCGGCTTTCATAAAGGATTTAAGAATAAATCCTATATCCTGAAACGCCGCACCGGCAGTTTCATTTAAAAAAATTCTGTTTTTTTCTATAAAGTCGCGTTTGTATATTCCGTTCCACATGCTAACATCTCTATAAATTATCGCGGAATAATCAGCGGGATTAATAACATTGTTATATAAATCCTCATCAGCCGTTGACAAAACAACATAATTCAAAAAAAATCTTTCATTTTTATCTCCAATAAACACATCAAAATCGCTCTTTACAAAATCAAGCTCATTCTGTTCCGCTGTACCAACCAATTCTTCATACATTTTAGTATCAATGTAATCATCCGACTCGACAAAGCCTATATACTTACCTTTTGCTTTCTTTATTCCTATATTATATTGGTACCCCATACTTTTTCTATCCGAATGTAAAAATACTATCCTATCATCTTGATTTCTGTATTTATCAATTATTTCCACTGTTCCGTCATCGGAATCAGCATCTACTATAATCAATTCGATATCTTTTAATGTTTGATTTAAAACACTCTCTATCGCTTCTTCGATAAAATCTTTTACATTTAAGCATGGCATTATTACAGAAACCATAATTTCTTTCATAATTTATTCACCTCGTTATTAACAATAAAATTCATAATCGGTCACCGTCATCTTATAAAAATCTTTGTTCTTGCCGAAATAAAATGACGTCAATATTTCCGCCGCATAAGCAATATGTCTGTCCGTTTCGTGTCCGTATCTCGTTTCGGCATCCGACTCAAGCATTTTCAACAATATCGGAAACAGCCATTCACAATATCGATTGTATATCTCATTTCTTGCAATGACCATATTGTTGGGAACATACATAGGTTTTTCGATATATTGCTTAAACGGTTCAATATCATTTATGCTGCATTTCCCGATTGCCTCAAACATATTTTCAAATACCGTTTCCTTGACCGGTGTTTCCGACAAAAACATTTTTCCCACACCGCCGGGAGCATATCTCGGTGTGGTCAATATTACATCAACATTGTTGTATTTGAGCGCTCTTATCTCGTCCTCGGAAATAACGAAATGCCTTCTGTAATGGCAAAGCCCTTTATATTCCGAACCGTTGTCATTTTTCCATATCCAATAAGCCGCCGTAAGCTCCGCCAAGCTGCTGTTTTCGGATGAAATATTCTCACCGGTCTCATCCAAAACCCCATCGGATTTTTCCTCCGTCAGAATGCTTCCCGCCTGTATCGGAACAATCCATTCCGGCAGTTTACCCGAATTTTTCTTTCCATTATCCCGATGACTGAATACCATGTATATTTTCAATATATCCTTTATATCACCGGACTCTTTACATTCTCCTGTCTTGAACTTATCAAGCCTGTTATAACCTCCGAAACAATCTTTGAATACCTCCGATAAATCTGTATTTTCGGTTTCTTTTATTATCTCTTCCGTTTCCGAATGATACAATGTAGGGAATTTATAATACTCTCCCGCCTTATCGTCTTTTTTTCTTATGTTGAGCCAGCTTTTGTCATAGGTATCTTCGTATAAATCATATTTTTTCATACCGGATATGTGATTTTGAAAAATAAACTCGCTCTTTAATATCTCCATTTCGCATTGATCGATACAATAATGCTCATGAAAGCCGTTTGTTTCTATATATTCCGCAATTTCTTGATGATATTTATTCGGTGTGGCTATCACTACCACAGTTGATTCATCCGGTGTATATTCGCTCAGAACTCTCACCTTATGACCGGCTATCTCTTTGGGATTATCCGACATTTCGGTAACAGCAAAACCCCGGAAATTATCTTTCCCTATTCTGTTCTTTATGTATCTGTATGCCTCAACCGCTATCAAATGTGCGCCGTAAATAATTACTTTTTTATTTTCAAAATTTATCTTCATATTTTTTCGGTTTTGATTTCTTCCAAAAAACCATTCAGACCGTGAACCACCTTATACCCCAATGCACTGTATTGTTCTTTGATTTCTTCATAAATATCCTTATTCAAAACGGTTACGATCATATATCGTCCTTCCTTTGAGCTTTTTTCCCGTTTCGGCAAATCAACC
>JAFLUR010000026.1 GCA_022508725.1 Oscillospiraceae bacterium | reverse complement strand
AGTGCTTATTTTCTGCGGACGCGGCAATAACGGCGGCGACGGACTCGCAATTGCAAGACATCTCATAAACCGCGGCGCGGTCGTCGAAACCGTTCTCGTTTCGGGAAACGGATTTTCGGGTGACGCGCTCATCAACTTTAAGATACTCGTAAATATGGGCGCAAAAATCGTTGATTATGCGGATATTGAGAATAATATCGGATATTATATCGGCTCAGCCGATGCGGTCACAGACGCAATTTACGGTACCGGCATACACGGAGAGATCTCGGGAAACGGAAAAAGTGCCGTTGAAGCGATAAACAAATACTCCCCGTTCACTCTTTCGGCGGATATTCCGAGCGGTATAGACGCCGACAGCGGAAGAATATGCGGCGTATGCACAGACGCGGATATTACGGTAACGTTTGCCGCATATAAACGCGGTCTGCTTTTATATCCGGGAGCGTATCACACCGGAAAAATTATCCTTGCCGATATTTCCATGCCGGATGATATTCTCAAAAATATACCGGTAAATCTTATAACCCCCGAGCTGCTTGCGTCGCTTATCCCGGAAAGAGACTCAAATTCGCATAAGGGCGATTACGGAAGAATTTTGATATGCGGCGGCTCCCGCGGTATGTCGGGCGCGGTCGTTATGGCGGCGCAGGCGGCACTTGTATCGGGCGGCGGCCTTATAACCGCCGCTGTTCCGGCGGAGCTTGAACCTTTCATGGAAAATAAGCTCACCGAAGCAATGAGCATGGCTCTCAAAGATAATGACGGACATATGACCGCGGAAGCCGCCGATGAAATTCTCGAAAAAGCGAAAAGCTGCGACAGTCTGCTGTTCGGTGTTGGCGCCGGAAGAAGTCCGGCGATTTTTCATATACTTGAAAAATTGATCAAAAATTATACAAAAACACTTATAATCGACGCCGACGGACTCTTTGCGCTGTCGAAAAATGTCGATATTTTAAATGAAAAAAAATGCAGTATCATCCTTACTCCGCACAGCGGTGAATTTTCACGGCTTTGCGGAATACCGACCGATACAATTGAGAGTGACAGATTGGAAATATCCCGTGATTTCGCGAAAAAATACGGCGTGACCCTTATTTTGAAAGGAAGCCGCACGATCGTTTCCGACGAAAACGGCATCCGGTATATAAATACAAGCGGAAATGCCGGAATGGCGTCGGGCGGAAGCGGCGATGTTTTAGCCGGAATGACAGCCGCTTTTGCGGCAAGAGGTATCTCCGCACTTAATTCCGCCGTGCTCGCCGTCGGAATGCACGGCATGGCAGGAGATGAAAATATGAAAGAGCGCGGGATAGATTCGGTAACGGCATGCGGTATAATTGAAAATATTTCCTCCGCATTTAAAATTTTGAAAAATTTACAATAAAATGCGAAATACCGAATTGACCGTTCGTTATCGCGCCGGTAATTTTTAGATTAAAATATTACCTGTGGATTTCTTTCGCAAAGGTATGGTATAATTACAGCAGATGGTTTGCGGCACAGACTTTATTCTGCCCGGGATTTTGCATTAAAACAAGATTTTTTTTAAACAAGACTTTAAAAAAACATTTTAAGATGTGTAAAGGAGCTTGGCAATGAATAAAAGAGCATGGGCGGAAATCGATCTGGACGCCGTCGCCTACAATATAAGAGAAATAAGGAAAATAACATCACCCTCCGCAAAAATCATGGGTGTTGTAAAAGCCGACGGATACGGCCACGGATTTATGGAGGTCACAAAAACCATACTCAATAACGGCGCCGATTATCTCGCGGTCGCGACCCTCGAAGAAGCTGTTCAGCTCAGGAAACGCAAATTCGATGTTCCCATACTGATACTCGGCGCAACAGAGGACGCAAGCGCGGATGATATAGTCGAATTTGACGTTATGCCCACGGTTTTCACCTACAGCTTTGCAAAAGCTTTATCCGAGTCGGCAGTAAAAAAAGGTAAAAAAGCCAAAATTCACATAAAAATAGACACAGGCATGTCAAGAATAGGCTATCTTTGCCGGGAAGAAAGCATTGATGAGATAATAAAAATATCCATGCTCGACAATCTCGAAATCGAAGGCATATTCTCGCACCTTGCCTGTTCCGACGAAATCGACAGGGAATATACCGAGCGGCAGTTCGAACGTTTTACCGGCATATGCGAAAGGCTCGAAAAACGCGGACTGAAAATTCCCGTCAAGCATATATGCAACAGCGCCGGAGTAATGATGTATCCTCAAATGCATATGGATATGGTTCGTCCGGGAGTTATAATATACGGTCTGTACCCGTCCGATGACGTGGATAAGACAAAGCTTGCGCTCAAACCCGCAATGACACTCAAAGCCAAGGTAACAATGGTCAAAGAGGTCGAAAGCGGCGTCGGAGTAAGCTACGGAAAAACGTACATAACCGATAAAAAAACAAAAATCGCCACGGTACCTATCGGTTATGCAGACGGTTATATGCGTCTTTTATCGGGAAAAGCACAAATGCTTTGCGGCGGCGAACGTGTAAACGTAATCGGCAGAATATGTATGGATCAATGTATGATTGATGTCACAAATGTCAATAATATAAACATAGGTGATGAAGTTACCGTATTCGGAGCAGATACGATTACAGCAGACACGGTTGCCGGATGGCTCGGAGCGATCAATTATGAGATCGTTTGCATGATAGGCAGACGCATACCGCGAATTTATATCAGAAACGGAGAGGTGGTGAGGAAACTCGCTTATCTGTTGTAATAACGGTATTTGCGGAAATGCTGCGGCATTCCGTATCGGATATGCGAAAAAAATCCGAAAAGAAATTTTACAGGGGGTTCGGTTGCTTTGTCACATTTTAAGAAAGTTCTGATAACCATACCCGGCAGCTTGCTTGAGGAAATCGACGCTTTGGCAAAGGAAGAAAACAAAAACCGGAGCGAAATGGTTCGAGAGGTAATGAAGATATATATAAAGGAAAAGCATCATGATTATCTCGTCAAAAGCCTTGCCGAGGGTTATCGGGAGATGGCAGAAATAAATCTCGCAACAGCACAAATGTGCTTTGATGCCGATGAGGAAACAATTCGGCATTATGAGGAGAAACTGACGGAGTGTGAATAGTGGTGATAGTAAAACGAGGAGATATTTATTATGCCGATCTGAGTCCGGTCGTCGGCTCCGAACAGGGCGGTATACGGCCTGTTTTGATAATTCAGAACGACATCGGAAACAAATACAGCCCGACCGTTATCGCGGCGGCGATAACATCGCAGATAAACAAAGCCAAAATGCCGACGCATATAGAGCTTTCCGCGGAAGAATACGGACTTAACAAGGATTCGGTAGTATTGTTGGAGCAAATCAGAACCATTGACAAAAAACGATTAAGAGAGAAAATCGGACATTTGGATTCATTTTTAATGAAGCGGGTCAACGAAGCGTTGTCAGTAAGCTTCGGTCTTGTTGATTTATAAAATTCGCTTTCGGAGGATTTTTCTTTAATGTTGAGAATGTACAAAGTTAAATAAACCGGAATTATGCCATACATAATTCCGCGCCAAAACAGGGCATATCGCTGCGGCGATATGCCCTGTTTTCGGTATTTCCGCAATGTCCGCCGTTACCTGTCCTTCCTAATAAATTCCCTTATCGCGTTTTCCACGCTCTCCACCTCTTCACGCAGCATATCCGCGGACATTCTGTACGCGCCCCCCGCAAGGATGATAAGCTGCTCAAGACTGTCCGATGTGGCGACCCTTACCCTGTGCTTTCTTCCTATACGATGCGTCACCTTCTCGATATACATATCCGCCGTTTCCGCCTCTTTTGTGTACACCACCGTGATATTACCCTGCTTTTCCTGCTCGCCCGGATTATTTTTTACCTTATACGCGTCAAATACGAGTATCAGCTCGCACTGTTTGAAGCCCTGATAATTTCTCAGCCTTGAAATAAGCTCGTTTCTCGCCGCCTCAAGACTCTCCTTTGCCGTTTTCTTTAAATCCTCCCACGCAAATATTATGTTATATCCGTCCACAAGAAGATATTCCGGACCCTCCGCCGCCGCCTTTGTTTTTTCCGTCCGGACGGATTCTTTTCTTTCACGCACCGCGGTGTGCGTCCTGCGTTTTACCGGACCGTAGGTATTCTCAAAAATTCGCAAAAGCTCCTCATCATTTACGGTCCTTTCCATATAATCTCTCACGCTCTGCATGGATATCCCGTTTCTTATCTTACCGCCGCCGTCATTTTTTTCAAGCGTGCTCTCCAAATGCATATATTTGGGAACCTCATCCCACTTTACGTTAAATCCCGCGCCGTGGGAGCAGAAAACCGAATCCGCCGTGTTTTCTGTGTCCGCCTCGCTGTTATAGCCTATATTTGCCGTTACCTCATCGCTGTTATGACATTCCTCATATCCGTCCGGCTCGACCGACAGCCTTCCCCTGCCGCTTGTGTATCTTGTCACCTCTCTGTGATATTCCCTAATATTTATCGCCGGCGCGCGCCCGACAATGACCGACATTTCTCCCTCGGTCAAAGGCGGCTCGAATTTTCCGCACATATACCCTATATCGTTCATCGCCCGTCCCACCGTTTCCGACGGGACTTCAAGACGGAACTTGCACCACGGTTCAAGCAGAATGCTTTTCGCGGACATCAGTCCCTGACGCACCGCCCTGTAAGTCGCCTGCCGGAAATCTCCGCCCTCGGTATGCTTCAGATGCGCCCGTCCCGCCGAAAGGGTTATCCGCACATCCGTGACTGGAGAGCCGGTAAGCACTCCGATATGCGTTTTTTCCCTTAAATGAGTCATTATAAGTCTTTGCCAATTCCCGGCAAGATCATCTTCGCTGCATGAGGACGCAAAACGTATCCCGCTCCCCCTTTCAAGCGGCTCAATAATGACATGGACCTCCGCATAATGTCTGAGCGGCTCATAATGCCCCACCCCCTCAACGGGCGCGGCAACGGTTTCCTTATACGCAATTCCTCCGCGCACAAAATCCACGGACATATTAAATCTTTCGGATATAAGCCTTTTCAAAACCTCCGTCTGTATCTCTCCCATAAGCTGCGCGTGTATCTCCCGTATCTGCTCGTTCCAAAGGATTTTCAGCTGCGGCTCTTCCTCCTCCAGCCTGCGCAGGTTTGAGATCGCCGTATGAATGTCGGTGCCGTCGGTTATATCGATACGGTAATTCAAAATCGCCTCGGTCATGGGTATTCCGAGATCCTCCTCCGCGCCGAGTCCCTCTCCCGGATAGGTTTTCGTAAGCCCCGTCGCGGCGCATATAATTCCGGCACACACTTCATTCTCACACCGGTATTTCGCTCCCGAATATATCCTCAGCTCATTTACCTTTTCACTCTGTATTTCCCCCGATTTTCCTACGTTCAACAAATCCTTTACCTTCAGAGATCCTCCGGTTATCTTCATATATGTCAGTCTGTTTCCCCGTTCATCCTCCGATATTTTAAATACCCTCGCTCCGAATTCATCTCCGTATTTTATCTCTTCGGTATACCTTTCCAATCCTCCGAGAAATTCCTCCACACCGTCCAATTTCAACGCGGAGCCGAAATAACACGGAAATATCTTTCTCGACAGGATCGCTCTCGCTATATCCTTATCGGATATTTCCTCTCCGTCCAGAAATTTCTGCATGAGAAAATCCGAGCATACAGCCGCATTTTCAAAAAATTCCTCCGATTTTTCCGGTTCCGTAAAATCCGTAAAATTGCCCCCCAGCCTGTCCGCTGTTTCCTTTATCAGCTCATCCCGGCTTTTTTCCGAAATATCCGTCTTGTTTATAAAAACAAATACCGGTATTCCGTATCTTGCCAGATGCCGCCAAAGCGATTCGGTATGTCCCCGGACCCCTTCGCTTCCGTCTATCACCAAAATCGCATAATCAAGAACCTGCAATGTCCGTTCGGTTTCGGTCGAAAAATCCGTATGCCCGGGTGTGTCGAGAAACGTGATCTCGGTATTTTTCAAGCTGAGCACCGCTTGTTTGGAAAATATTGTTATCCCTCTGTCGCGTTCTATTTCATGAGTGTCAAGAAACGCATCGCGATGATCCACCCGCCCTAGCTTCCTTATTCCGCCGCCGCAGTAAAGCATCGCCTCGGAAAGCGTCGTCTTTCCCGAATCAACATGAGCAAGTATTCCTATAACCAATCTTTTCATTAAAATCTCCTCAAAATAATTTATTCGGCGTTTCTTTAAGTATAACACATAAACCCGGTATCAATCAAGATAAAAAATCATAATGCGGCGTGCATGATTTTCAGGCTCCGCCGCATATCCGACCGGCAGGTAATTTCGCCGCCCGAATCATTGTTAAATCATTGCTAAAGTTTTGAGGTATTTTTACGAAATACTATATAGGAAATATTACGATTGGGGAATCCGGATTTTTTATTAAAATCTGTTTACTTTATACCTGATATGTGATATAATAAATTAATAACTGATTTTTATATCTGCGGAAAATGACCCTGCCGATACGGCGGGGTTCGTATTACGGAGCAAATTGCCCCCGCCTGTTCGGGTGTGTCGGCTCCGCTTTGAATGTTAAACAATACAATATATGTATATTATGTAATATTCCGTCTGATATTGCGTAAAATAAATTTCGGAAAGGATGTTTTATATGAAAAAATCGGACATAATCAAACGAACCGTGTGTTCGTTTTTTATAGCGGGCATACTTCTGAGCGGACATTTGGTTTATAAGGATATACCGCTTGACAATTCCGTTGTTTATGCGGCTACCGCTTTCGACGGATTTGAATACCAAGAACTCGATACCGACGACGAGGTAATGATCATAAAATGTACCAAAACAAAGGATACGGTAATCGAGGTACCCGAATTTCTCGGCGAAAGAAAGGTCGTTTCCATAGGAGAAAACGCTTTTATCGACTGTAAATCGGTCATTACGATAAAACTCCCCAAAACGATATCGACAATTGCGGAGGGCTCTCTTGCCTGCCCGAATTTGAACGAGATCCTTGTCGCCGACGGAAACAACACATTCAGATCCACGGAGGACGGCGTTCTTATCGATAAAACAAGCCAGAGTCCGACTCTTGTTCAGTTTCCCGCGGGAAAAGTCGATGACGAGGGAAAGCCTCTGACCGAATATACCATTCCCGATGATATCGGAATTATAGCACAGGCGGCATTCAAAAACGCAAAAAATCTTCAGAAGGTGAATTTCGGCAATAATGTGACAACAATATCGGCAGAGGCATTTTACGGCTGCGTCGCGCTCACCGAGGCTGTTTTGCCCGAATCAATAAAAACAATAAGCGACTATGCATTCTATAACTGCGCAAAGCTTACAAAAGTAAATCTCGGCCGTATGGAAGCAATTGTTACCGAGCCGGAGCCCGAAAGCACCGATGACCCCGACTCGACATCCGAGCCGCTTCCCGCGCCCACACCGACGGTTACATATAATCTGCACAGCAATCTTACGACGATAGGCGCCGGCGCTTTTCAGGAGTGCGTCTCCCTCGCCTCGGTAAGAATACCGTCAACCTGCACATCCATAGGCTCAAAAGCATTCTATAACTGTAAAGGAATGGCGGAGCTGCTCTTTGACAAGCCTACGGTAAATTTACCCGAGCTCAAGATCGGCGATCAGGCGTTTGCCGAGTGTACAAATTCGAAACTTGTGAGTATCACTCTTCCCTCATCGGTAAAAATAATAAGCTACAGAATGTTTTATCATTCCGGCGGAAAGGGACTTGTGATAAATCTTCCGGATAATGTCGAAGAGATCGACGAGGAAGCATTCGCATCAAGCAGTCTTACCCAAATAGTAATACCGAAATATGTCGATGTACTCGGCAAAGCGGCATTTAAAAACTGTACCGCTCTTACCATGGTGGAGCAATATTTTATCAAGGATGACAATGACCCGGATATAAAAATAGGTATGACAAAGATATCGGAGGAGGCTTTTTACGGTTGTAAAGCGCTTAACAGTCTTACCATACCGGTAAATGTGAAGGAAATCGGAGCGAGAGCATTTTACGGAACAAGCCTGACAAAGGTGGATCTGCCGCTCAATATAACCTCTATCGAAGACGAAACCTTTTACGGCTGCCAAAAGCTTCTTGAAATAACCATACCCTCCAAAGTCAGCTATATAGGCGAACGCGCCTTTTACGGCTGCACACTGCTCAAGACGGTAAATGTCGAGGGCAGGCTTACGGAGATCGGCGAGGAAGCTTTTTACAACTGTAAAGCCATGGAGGAATTTAACATAAAAGAGGAATACAAGGATTCCTTGGAGGAAATGGGCAAAAGAACCTTCTACGGCTGTACATCGCTGAAAAGGGTGGTATTCTCGAAAAATATGACCGAAATCCCCGATGAAATGTTCAGGGGCTGCGTAAAACTCGAGTCTGTGGATATCCCCAATACGATACGAAGAGTCGGAGTCGCGGCATTCTACGGCTGTACCGGATTGCAGAGCCTTAAATTCAACAACATAAACCTCAATTACGAGGATAAATATCCCCTCGTGCTTGAAGATAAGTGCTTCTACGGCTGTACATCACTGCAGAACATAACCTTTTCAAATAACATAGAAAGTATTCCGGATTCCTGTTTTTATCAGTCGGGAGTCAAAACTCTTACCATCCCCAAAAATATAAAAACGGTCGGTAAATCCGCGTTCATGAACTCCGCGTCAATGACGTCTCTTACCCTCGAATACGATGAGGACGGCGGCGAGAGCGGCGTGGAAAGCATAGGCGAAAGCGCGTTCTCCGGCTGCAAAGCCCTTGCCACAGTCAGCTTTTCAAAGAAAATGACCGATATCCCGGCAAGCGCATTCGCATTATGCGGAATAAAAGAGCTTGTTATCCCGTCAAATATAAAGACAATCGGAGATTATGCTTTCAACAAATGTACGAATCTTACATCGGTCGTATGCAGCGACGGTGTCGAAAAAATAGGCGCGCACTGCTTTGAAGGGGACACGGCGCTTAAAGACGTCGATCTCGGAAATACGGTAAGCTCAATGGGCGAATATGCTTTCAACGGCGCGAGCGCTCTTGAAACATTCACGTTTTCTCCGTTGATAAAAGAAATACTTCCGTACACATTCAATAAAAGCTTCAACGGCTCTTCAACAGGAACATTGACCATTCCGTCAACCGTTGAAACCATACGAACAAACGCATTTTTGGCAAGCAATGTTCCCAATGTCGTTATTGAGGACGGTGTAAAAAGTATCGAAACACTTGCATTTTCGGGCTGTAAATATCTTAAAACCGTAAAACTTCCCAAAACAATAAGCATCATTCCGGACAGCACCTTTTCAGGCTGCTCGGCGCTTACCGAAATCGTTATCCCGGGTAATGTAAAGCAAGTCGGAAACTCCGCCTTTTCATCCTGCGGCATAACGTCGGCGGTTCTTGAAGAGGGCGTTGAGACAATAGGAACAAGCTCGTTTGCGTCCTGTAAAAATCTCAAAACGGTATCTATCCCGACAACTCTCACGGCAATCCCCGCAAACGCGTTCGCATCCTGCGGAATTACCGAGCTGACGATACCGGGCAATGTAAAGACTATCGGAAGTCAGGCTTTTTCAAACTGTTCCGCTCTTACAAATCTTGTCCTCAAAGACGGGATCGAATCGATAGGCACCGCGGCTTTTGAAAAAACCAAGCTGCTTGCGACGGTGACATTGCCTAAAACCATAAGCGAGATCCCCGAAAATACCTTTAACGGATCCGGTCTTACCGAGCTCACCGTACCGGGCAATGTAAAGAAGATAGGAAAATCCGCGTTCGCAAGCAACACCTCTCTCAAAAAGGCGACGCTTGAAAACGGAGTCGAAAATATAAGCGAATCCGCATTCGCAAGCTGTAAGGCTCTTGAAAGCATAGAGCTTCCCGAGTCGTTGAAAACTCTCGAAGCAAAAGCGTTCAATCAAAACACATCGCTGAAAAGCATCACTGTTCCGGGCGGAGTTACCGAAATAGGCGAGTCGGCATTCGCAAGCGACACCGCACTCACCAATGTCGTAATGAATACCGGAACGGAAAAGATAGGCACATCCGCGTTCTCGGGCTGTAAAGTCCTCACGAGCGTAACATATCCTTCAACGCTCAAAGAAATAGGCGAAAAAGCATTCAACGGCTGTGTGAAGCTGTATGACCCCGCTTTCCCGATCGGACTTGAAAAGATAGGCGCATCGGCATTCTCCGGCTGTACCGAATTCGTAAGACTGCTGCTGCCCGAAAAGCTCACATATCTGGGAAACTCGGCATTTGCGAAATGCACAAACCTTGAATCGGCAACCTTTTCCGGCAACGCTCCCTCCACCTTTGACAAATCGGTATTTACAGGAGCGCACACCGGTTTCAGAATTTATCATTATGTCGGAACGAGCGGCTTCACATCCCCGAGATGGTATGAGTATGTCTGCGAGGAAATAAGCATTACCGAAATAATCATGGTAAGCTATCCCACCAAAACAAGATATATACAGGGAGAATGTACCGAGCTTGACAGAACCGGAATGAAGGTCATTGTGAAATATTCAAACAAAGATGAACTGGATGTTACCCACGCCGTTACAATTACCGGATTTATGGGCAATCCCGCAACTCTCGGAGATCAGACAATCGAAATCTCATATCCGAACGCACCCAAGACCTTTACGTTCACAATAACCGTTGTCGAAAAGACCCCGATCGATATACAGATCGACTCGCTTCCGAATAAAACCGAATATCTGCGCGGTTCGGAGCTTGACCTTTCGGGTATGGTCGTTTCGGTGCTTTACGATAACGGAAAGACCGAGCCGATACCGCTCAGCGACTGCAAGATCAGCGGATACTATAAGGATCAGCCCGGAAGTCAGACGGTAACATTAACATATTCGATCGTAAGACAAAACGGATCTCAGTTCTCGAGAATGGTAAAATTCGATGTTACCGTAATAGACAGAACCTTGATCGGAATAACCGTGGAAACCACAAAGCTCGAATACAGTCAAAATTCAAAATTCGATCCGGACAGCACTACCGTTATCGCGATCTATGATAACAACGAAACTGTTGTTCTTAAGCGTGACGACTATGATGTCATAAATTTCGATACGACGGCTATCGGACCCACAAGCTTTGTTATAGAATACGGCGGCAGCACATTCAAGGTCGATATCGTGGTCGTTGAAACACTGCCCATAAAGCTCAATATAAGCAATAACCGCACGCAGTATATAGCGGGCGAGGAATTTAAAGAGGGCGACGCGATCGTTTCGGTCGAATACGATAACGGTCTTACCGAAGAAATACCGTTCGGACAGTACGAGGTCAATCTCAACCTTACAACTCCGCCGTATAACTGCACGATAAGCTATAAGGGATTAACAAATACCTACAGCGTCGAGATCGTTGACAAGGTACTTTCGGAGATACAAATAACTCTCCCCAATAAGCTTGTCTATGCAATAGGCGAGAATTTCGATCCGACGGGACTTACCGTTACCGCAATATACACCAACGGTTCAACCGAGCCTATCACAGACCCCTCAAAATACACGGTCAGCGGCTTTGATTCGAAAACAGCGGGAGTCATTCAGGTTACGGTAATTTATCAGAATAAATTCAAAAACTTTGATATAACCGTTACCGGCAATACCCTTTCGGATCTTGACGTTGTGTATACGAAAATATATCCGGTCGGCGCGTCTTTGGATAAATCAACCATGGAGGTGTACGCCGTTTACAGCGACAATTCACGCACGAGAATATACAACTTTGATGTGGAAGGATTTAATTCTTACGTTGTGGGATCTTCATTCTTTACGGTATCCTATTCCGGAATCACCAAAAAGCTGCCCGTAACGATCGTATCGAACGACACCGTGGCGTCGCTTACCGGAATAAGAGTTGACAGACTCACAAATAATCCTTATATAGTCGGAGAAACATATTTCGACCGTTCAAGCATAAGAGTGGTCGCTCTTTACAACAACGGAACCGAAACAGTCCTGAAAAGCGATGAATATGACGTGCGCGGAATGGATACGTCATCCGAGGGAACCGTTATCGTAACGATTTCGTATCTCGGGCATGAATATCCGGTCGCAATCCAGGTCGTTGCGAAAACGCTTATAAATATAAAGCTTGTTAAAGCTCCGACAAAAACTCTGTACTCCGTCGGCGAAGCCATAGATACAACCGGTATGGAGGTTATCGCAACATATGACGACGGTTCAACGGCGGATGTTACTTCAAACTGTGAAATACTCGGCGATACTTTCACCGCCGGAACAAAGGTAATCCGCGTAAAATATATGAACGTTACGCAGACATTTACCATAACGGTAACCGATACCGTAACCATCACCGGCATTACCGTTACGGGATATACCCGCACCTATCTGCAGGGTTCACCGTTTGACAACAAGCTCACCGTATACGCAAGCTTTGACGACGGCTCCGTAAGCCAAATAGCAAGCGGCTATGAAGTCGAGGGCTTCAATTCAAGCAAAACCGGTATCAATCGAGTTACCGTAAAGTATATGGGCAAGACGGCATCATTTGACGTTATCATAATCCCGGTTGAAGATATCGCGGATATTATGGGCATAAACGTAACTGTTGTGGGTCCGACGGAATATATTATAGGCGCGCCCAACTTTGACCGTTCAAGTATTGTCGTAACGGTTATCAAATCGGACGGAACGGAAGAATTACTTGACAATTATTCGGTATCCGGTTTCGAAACCGCTACTCCGGGCATAAAAAATCTTACGATATCGTATCTTGCTTTCAGCAAAGATATTCAGATAAACGTAACCAACAAGGAAGTAACCGGAATTATCGTAACGCCTCCGACAAAGCTCACATATACTCAGGGCGAGAAAATCGACACTGCCGGAATGACTGTCATGGTTCTGTATTCGGACGGCTCATCGGCAAATGTCACCGGTCAGGTAATATTGGGCGGTTATGATCCGGAAAAGGTGGGCGTTCAGACAATAACCGTTGTTTACGGCACAAAAACATCTTCCTTTAACATAACGGTGGAGCCTTCTCTCTCATCGCTCTGCTCTGTCACCGTTACAGATGCGAGAATAAGCAGGAACAACAAGGTCACCGCCAATATAAGCACGGTCAATACCACCGATAATATTATAATGGGTGTTATGGCATGTGCGATATATGAAAAGAATGACGACGGAACACGCGGCAAAATGATCGGCATACACACCGAGGATACAATTATCATGCAGGGAAATGCCGAACTTTCCGTATCGTTCACGGCGGGAGATACAGATGCCGATGAATTTATCGTAACGGCATTTGTATGGCAGGATCTTAATTCCATGCTGCCCATAACCGAAAAAACATCATTTGATATATAACAAAAACAAGGGTATCGGAAAATATTTTCGATACCCTTACTTTACACAATGATACCGGATAATATTGATGCCCCAATTAAATCTTGAATAATTTATGCGAAGAACAAGCTGTG
>JAFLUR010000259.1 GCA_022508725.1 Oscillospiraceae bacterium | reverse complement strand
GCCGGCACGCATTATCCGTGCATAGCGGACGGCGCCGGACGAGGAATTATCGAGGACATCTCGCCGTATGAGTTATCAGAGTATATTGAGGAAATAAATAAAACCGGACTTGTTTTGTTACTCGACTGTGACGGCGAAGAAATACAATGGGACTACAGAGATTTTGATTTGAAATACGCAAATACGGTTCTTAAAGCCAAAATCAACCGGATAAGACGCGCTTATGAAACCGATGAGGAGTGATTTGGGAATGTTGGAAAAAATGGCCGATTTTTTTAAGAACAGACTTGACGGTTATGATGTGCATATGCTGACCGAGATCGACGGCGCTGAGGAATTTTATGACTTTACGGCGTCAATGCTCCCGACAGCACGGCAATGCTGTATTTTGGATTTGGGATGCGGAACCGGTCTTGAAGCGGAGAGGTATCTGAAAATCAATCCGACCGCGCAAATTACGGGTATCGATTTATGTTCCGAAATGCTTGATAATTTCAGGTCGAAATTTCCGGCGGGCGATAATATAAAGCTTATATGCGGCTCGTATTTCGACGTCCCGTTCGGAACGGCTTGCTTTGACGCTGCCGTTTCGGCGGAATCGCTCCATCATTTCACGGCGGAGCAAAAGCTGCCGCTTTATCGCAGGCTGCACAGGTCATTGAAATGCGGCGGATATTTTATCCTTACCGATTATTTTGCGGAAAGTGAGGAGGCGGAATGGGAGTATTTTGAAGACCTAAACAGGTTGAAAAAGGACCGTGGGATAACGGATAACGAATTTTATCATTACGATACGCCGCTTACGGCAGAGCATGAAATCGATGTGCTGAGGACGGCGGGATTTTCAAGCGCAGAGATACTCCGCAATTGGGGCGCGACGTATACCGTAAAGGCGTATGTATGAATTACGGAAATTTTATTCGATACTCCCGAAAGCAACAGACGGTTGCTTGATAAAATTATTGCGTTAAGCTATAATACAGATGTACATAAAAATAAAAAGGAGTAAAACTTATGGAAACAAAGGACATACTTAAAAGCTTACGCGAGAAAAATAATCTTACGCAGGAACAAATGGCGGAGCGTGTAATGGTAACAAGGCAGGCGGTAAGCCGTTGGGAAACGGGTGAAACACAGCCTAATCCGGAAACGTTAAAGCTCTTGTCCCGGCAGTTTGACGTATCGATAAACACTCTTCTCGGCTCTCCGCGGCAAATTATATGTCAATGCTGCGGAATGCCGTTAAATGAAGACGATTTGATAAGCCGTGAGCCGGACGGGAGCTATAATGAGGATTACTGCAAATGGTGTTATGAGGACGGCGGATTTGTGTATGAATCAAAAGAATCCATGATCGATTTTCTTATCGGTCATATGCCCAATCCGGATAATTTGACCGAGGAAGAACGGCGCAGTCGGTTTGACGCGTTTTTGTCGCAGTTGAAGCATTGGAAGTAAAAAATTACGGGAAAGAGTGGAATATTATGGCGTCAAGCAAAGAATATCTTCAATTCATTTTGGGGCAGCTGTCGGATTTGGAGGAAATAACATACAGGGCGATGATGGGCGAGTTTATTATTTATTATCGCGGAAAAATAATAGGCGGCATATATGATAATCGATTGCTTGTAAAACCCGTAAAATCGGCAATAGCCTATATATCGAATGTGTCGGAGGCTTCTTATGAATTGCCGTATGAGGGGGCAAAGGAAATGTTATCGGTCGAAGAAGTCGAAAATAAGGAATTTTTGACCGGTTTGTTCAAGGCTGTGTATGACGAGCTGCCTGCGCCGAAGAAAAAATAAAACTTGCGGATAACGAGAGTATAAAGATTTGAAAAGGAAGCGATAAAATGATTTCCGAAGATAATTTGGCTTTGCGACGGATTCGGAATACCGGGGCGGATATGAAGCTTTTGGCGGATTGGCTGTCCGATCCCGGTGTTTTGGAATATGTTTACGGCGAGGGCGCGCCGTGGGATACGGAAAAGGTAAAGCGGGTTTTTGGCGATAAAACAGAGGACGGAGGGGGAGAGGCAGGCTGCTTTATCGTGCTTGACGGAAAAGAAATCGGGTATATGCAATACTATCCCATACGGGAGGACTCCTACAAATTCAACGACCGTGATACATATATTCGGCTTAAGCCGGGATTTGGAATTGATATGTTCATAGGCAAACCGGAGCTTTGGGATAAGGGAATAGGAAGCCGGGCGGTCGGGCTTATAACGGAATATCTTAAAAATACCTATAATATTCCGCTTTTGTGTGCCGATCCGGAAACCGGCAATGCCCGCGCGGTACATTTTTTTCAAAAGGTAGGATTTGAGCGGATAGATATTGTTGAAAATTATGATGACCGCACAAAACAAAGCTTTTTGACGGTAAAAAATATTTGACGGAACAGAAAAGGGATTTTCGAAACGGTTTAATGAATTGCGGAGGAATGATATGTGGTTTGTATTTGCGCTTTTATCGGCGGTGTTTGCCGCTTTGACTTCAATTTTGGCGAAGATCGGCATTGACGGGGTAAATTCAAATCTCGCAACGGCGATACGCACTGTTGTGGTTGTTGTGATGTCTTGGGGAATAGTGTTCGCGACAAACGCACATAAGGGATTATCCGAGATCGGGCACAGAAGCCTGATATTTTTGATTTTATCGGGACTTGCCACAGGAGCGTCATGGCTGTGTTATTACAAGGCGCTGCAATCGGGCGACGCGTCGAGGGTGGTTCCCGTAGATAAGATGAGCGTGGTTATAACGCTTGTGCTTGCGGCGATTTTTCTGCATGAGGATTTTACCGCAAGATCGTTTATCGGCGCGGCGCTGATTACGGCGGGGACGATTATTCTTGCTTTGTGATTTCGATGCACCGTCTTTATTAACGTATATTTTCTCGGCCGTCAACCGCTTGGCGGCTTTTTTTTATAAACTTTATAATTTTGTTGAGTCTGCGAATTGACTTATATTGTACGGCGTGGTATAATACAGTAAATACAGCCGAGAATAAAAATTGCGGTTTTCACGGATGTGTTTATTGTATCGGATCGAAAGGATTGAATTGTCGTATGAATAAATGCTATAAAAACAGGGAAATTTCATGGCTTGAATTTAATGAAAGGGTTCTCGAAGAGGCGGCTGACAGATCAAATCCGCTTTGCGAAAGACTGTCTTTTGCGTCGATCTTTCAAAGCAATCTCGATGAATTTTTTATGGTAAGGGTGGGTTCCATTCACGATCAAATGCTTATATCGGAGGATATGAGGGAGAATAAGACAAATATGACGTGTTCGGAACAGCTTGAAGCCATTATGGATATTACGTCAAGACTATCGGAAAAAAAGGATGAGGTTTATAATGAAATTATGAACGAGCTTGCCGGAGAGGGCGTCGAGCTTATAAATTTTTCAAAGCTTTCGGACGATGACGCGCTGTATCTGAAAAAGTTTTTCAAGAATGAAATAAAGCCGCTTATATC
>JAFLUR010000258.1 GCA_022508725.1 Oscillospiraceae bacterium | reverse complement strand
ATAGCAGATTTCAGGCGGATTTTCTATTTGTAATTTTTTCTGTCGAACTCACGTTATCTTAGATAATATTCTGTCTCGGACAAAGGGTATTCCCGATATTCCGGAAGCGTTAAAGCATTGTTAAAAAACTTGCCGCATACATAATTCTCGGTATAAATTCAGACGGACATAAAGAAGTTTTGAGTATTACCACCGGTGAAAATGAAGGCGCGAAATATTGGCTCGGCGAGCTTAATTCACCGGAAAACAGAGGAGTTAAAGATATATTTATCACACAGCATACACCGGTTCATCAGCTAATGTATGCTGTTATTTTCTGCCATCGTACATATGTTTAAACTCACTCGGCGTCATACCGACATATTTTATAAAAGCGCGATAAAAGGTTGAATAGTCCCTAAAACCACACTCTGTAAAAATGTCTGTTGCGTTCTGTCCCTCCATGATCAGATTTTTCGCGGCGGTAACGCGCCTGAGCATCAGATATACCTTTATGGACATACCGGTCTCTTTTTTGAAAAGTCTTTGTGCGCTTGTCGGTGACATGGTCATTGCCGTGGCTATAGAATCTACGGATATATCTTCCATGTAATGTATGTCTATATAGCGGTAAATAAAATTTGCTTTTGCACTTGAAGTTACTTCCGGATATTTAGGAGCATCTTCGTTAAGCATACGATGAACTCTTGCGGCAAGGAGCATGATATTTGCGAGAACTATAATATCGGTCTCCTCAGTCGGCTTTACACAGTTTGCGTGTATATCCTCGAAAATCTTGTCAAGTCCGTATTTTTCTGCTTTATCCGCGGGAATATGATTATACTTGCCGGGTTCTCTTGACTCAAGCACAGCCGCAGTACCGGGCGTTCTTTCGAGAAATCCCGGATATACATGTATAAATTCACGCTGATACTCGCATTTCTTCGGAAAACTGAACGAATGAAGTTCGCCGTGAGTTGTCATTATGATATCACCGTCAGAAAGTGAATACTCATTTCCTTCGACGGTGTACATCATTTGACCGTGAATAATATGGATAATTTCATAGCATTTATGCAGGTGTGAGTCGAAGCTGCAGCTTTCGGTTGTATTAAAGCTGTACATGTCTCGGTCATTATTTATGATATATGTGCCATATCGAATATACTCGGTAATGCAAGCCAGCTTTATCAGGCTCAATATTTATTTAACCGGTTATTCTGTATTTTTGCAGTTTTGTATCAATTTCTTGGTTTATGCCTCCCATACGGTATCCATAACTCCGATTTTGGCGAAAAAAACAAAATTGGAGGAATAAAAGAAATGAATAAAAATTTTTTTCAATTTTTTAAAAAAACTTTTTTATGTGGTGCGGAAACTGCGGACTATAAGGTCTATAATAGACTTATAAGCGGTATGAAGGGCAGGTGTGATTTATGAAAGAAGTATTTTCGCCTTCTGAAAGGCGCATGGAGATATTCTATATTTTAATGAATCACAAACTGATTACCCGACGCGAACTTGCAAGAATGTTCAATGTTTCCGATGACGCTATAACAAGAGATATTACAGCGCTCAGCAGATTTGTGCCTATAGGAAGCAAAATGGGACGGTATGGCGGAATTTACATATCGTAAAATGAACTTTAGATGGCACTTTGCACAAAAAACGCAGCAAAAATGTAACATCGGCATCTTTAAGAGCCTTAACTGTTCTTAAAGATGCCGATGTTTGTGCATTATTTTTTTCGTGAGGCTATTTTGTGACAGTCTCATCTTTTTTGTTTCAATTTTTCTTATTATGTTGTTGTTAAATTGTATTTTTAAGGATACTTGTATAGGAAAAAGTATGTGTGGCCGCGATTGTGATCTTTGACCTCTGTTCACAATCTGCAAAACAATCAAAAAAATTTTGTGATGTTCCCATTCTTTATGAATTATGAAAAACATATTATTAGATGTTAAAGAACAAGTATCGCGCCAAAATACATATTGTTATCATTAAGTAAATGTTGTGGACTTACTTGTAGATATATATAAACCTTGACGATTCAGATTCTTATCTCTCCCCCAAATTGTTATAATAATGACTGTATATCTGCTAATGTAAATGCTTTTATAGTGTATTGATCATTAACAAATCCATTAGTAATCATTTGCTTAAATTCTGATACACCTACAAATTTGTAATCAGATATACTTTCCATTTTATCAGCATTATTGACACTTCCGATACAGTTCGCAATAAAATAGATTACTCTGTCATCGTCTTTATTTAATTGAATAATATCTGTAACTTTTAGTCCGGTTTCTTCTTTTACCTCTTTTAAGGCATTTTCTTCCGGCGTAAGTCCGCTTTCTCCAAATCCTCTTGGACATTCCCAATGCCAAGTTCTGTCATCGTGACGGAAATGTTTCATTAATAATAACATATCTTCTTGTTTTACCAAAATTACAACATCTTTTCCGGACATTTCTAATTGACTTTTGCGATTTATCATTCTTATATAACCACCATATCGACCATTTGGAAATTTTACCAAATCTCTAAGAACAATCACCCATGCATCCTGAGCAACAATTCCTAAATCGTACCATTCAAGCGGCTGATTTTTTGAATCAGCCGTTGAATATAGATTTTTCTGTTTCTCATATAATGTATTTCTGTCTGTTATAATTTCAAGCTCATTCGCACTGTTATCAAACGCATCAGGGTATTTTTTCACCAATTCAAGATATTTATCTATTTTTGCATAATTATTCATAAACTATTCCTCCGTTGAAAATGTTTTCGACCGGCGCAATCATCGTATCATAGTCAATATCCTTTTTATCAGCGTTTGTTGTTCGTATTCTCAGAATCAGCGCCTTATCCTCTGTGCTACTCGGACATAAAATACAAATCTCATTTCCTTCCTTTATCTCGTTAAAGCTTCCGCCTCCGACAAATGAATATCCGCGGCGTTCCTTTAATATTTTATCAAAAATTTCATCATTATCTTGGGTATTTTTATAATTCCACGGACCGTAGGGAGCGCTGTAGTCAACTTTAATATCTTTCAATACTTCCTTTAGTTTTTGAATATATTTTTCAATAGCGCTTATTAAACTTTCGTCATCACCGTCCGTCATATGTTTATCATATGCTTTTAGCCATTCTTTCATATGAGGTTTTAATTTGTTTAAGACGTTCTTAAAATCATCCCACGACATAGTCCCAAGTTTCCCCACAAATTCTCCGTCAAGCTTATATGGTTTTTCGCTGACAAGATTCCTGTTCGATAAAATTCTGAGCTGCTTAGGATAATCACACATATCGACAAATTTGCAGCCGTGCTGATATGCGAAAGCTTTATTATATCTGTCATTCATTATGCACTTGAATTCATTAATATATTCAATTGCATTTTCTTTATCTTGTTGATCTATTTTTGAATCATTGTGTATTATGTATTCAATCTTATCAAAGGAATCGGTTATTATACTTCTTATTATCATGTCA
>JAFLUR010000257.1 GCA_022508725.1 Oscillospiraceae bacterium | reverse complement strand
GAATCCGAGTTTAACAGGATTTCCGAGTGGGTACAAAGTCAGTCGGGTAAGATGTTCTCGGAAGAAGCGGTTAGGCTTTTTCTTGATGCGGTTACTTATGAAAAAATTTTGTATTTGGCAAACAAAGGCGCATTTTCCTGTCTGAAACGGGGACTGCACACAGTGACAAGCGATTATTCCGATGAGGAGATACACGATTTTGCGAGAATGTTTGCAAAAATAACGGATTACAAGTCCGAATTCACCCGGACACATTCCTTGAGCGTAGCTGACAAAGCCGAACAAATGGCGAATTATTACGGTTTTGATCGTGAAAAGATCACACGCTTTTATCTTGCCGGAGCGTTGCACGACATAGGCAAACTGCTTATTTCAAACGGTATTCTGGAAAAACCGGGCAAGCTTACCGCCGATGAGTTTTCCGCAATGAGGGATCATGCTTCCGCAACACGTTATGTGTTAAGACTCGTGAAAGGGATACCGGATGTTGTAAAGTGGGCGTCCAATCATCATGAAAAGCTGAACGGAAAAGGTTATCCGAGAGGTCTTACCGCCGATGAGCTAAGCTTTGAAGAACGTCTGATGGCGTGTGTTGACATTTATCAGGCGCTGACGGAGCAAAGACCGTACAAAGACGGTATGCCTCATGAGAAGGCAATCGCCATTATGCGGGATATGGCGGACAAAGGTGAAATCGATATGACCATTGTGCAGGATATGGATGTTGTTATGGCTGATTTATCCCGGGTTCCCGGCAGATAATTGATACGACGATATTAAGGAGCACGGTTTTCGGTAAAATCCGAAAACCGTGCTCCTGTTTGTAAAGTGCATTATCCTATATACATTGCCATGTCTGTTTTATTGTCGTGATATGTTTTTTTTTTGCGTTTGTTCTTGTACATATCCTGATCCGCCAGCTCGATAAGCCGGTTCAGATCCACATCGACCGCGCTTTGTTCAAACCAATAACCGATACTTGCATTCAGCGTCCATGAATTCGAATGGGATTCGTTATAATCAACCATTGCTTTTTTGATTTTATTCTTGAATCCTTCCGTTTCGACCTCCGTCAGACCTGTTGTCAATATAATAAATTCATCACCGCCGTATCTGCACACCGGATAATCGGAAGGACAGACACGGACAAGTATATCCGCCATAGCTTTAATAAAGGTATCTCCCGCTTCGTGACCGAAGCTGTCATTTACTTTTTTAAGACCGTCCGTATCGATAAAGAACAATGAAATCGATGATTTCTTGAATTCCGCACGCTCCAATATCGATGCAACTTCATCGTTGAAACCCGCCCGGTTGTAGATTCCGGTCAATTCATCATTGCGCCACATCCGGTCTCTCTTCTCCATAATTGCCTTTAAGGCTTCCTGCTTGCGTATGGATTCCATAGCATTGCACAAATTCATAATAAAATTCTGAAAAAGAGGTCTTTCCAATACAGGCTTGTAATTCCCCGTTACACAGTAACCGTAACAAAAATCCTCGTAATGCAGCGGAAAAACCACATAATAATGCGCGCCGGCAGGCTTATCGCGGTCGGGGGGAAGAAGCAGACTTGTATCAAAAGCGTTATACCGGGTAATTTTGCCTCTTTCATAGGCAAAAGGCACCGTAACCTCATCCAAATATGAGCTTGTGTCCCATTCCCTTTCGTATCCGGCTTCTATCCTGTCCGGATCGTTTAAATAGGACTGCATATGCTCATTTATACAGAAGTAGAAATATTCCGGATTAACCAGTCTGATATATTTTCTGAGAGTGACCATCAAATCATGAAAACGGCTCACACCTGTAAATTCCGCGGACGAATTTTTCAGAAGAGTCTGACTGTAATCTTGTTCTATCTGTTTTCTGACATACATATCCTGTACCTGCTCATATGTAGTATAATTGCGTCTTGCACAACCGCAGGATTCGGAAAAAATGGGCTGTGCGTATATAACACCGTCTTCCGGCTTTTCTTTTTGCCAAACCTGTTTTAATTTTTGATATGCCATTTCCGCGGCCGCATACATACCTTTTTTGACAGTGGTCAATCGAGGATTGCTGAGCGAAGCCATGTCACTGTTATCATATCCTGTCACGATGACATCATCCGGTACATAAAAGCCTTCATCGGACAGCTTTTGGATCACTCCGAGAGCCATGCGGTCATTGGCTGCCATAATGGCTTCGGGAAGCGGTCTGTCCATTTGCAGAAAATGTTCCGCCGCCATGACGCCGCTCCGGTAAGTGTAATCGCCGTAGTAAATATAGTCATCCTGCCAGTCGATCTTGTTTTTGTGCATGACCGACTTATAAACCTCCAACCGCTCCTGAGCGTCCGGATTATCCATCGGACCGGCTATATAATAAATGCTTCCGACGTTATGCTCATTGATAAGATGTTCCGCAATCGCACGCGTTCCCCCGCTGTTTTCCACGGTTATATTGATTGCTCCTTCAAACTTATCGTTCAGTGAGACACACGGAACACCGCTCTTTGTTATTCTCCATGCAAGATGATCCACCGTTTCCAAGTCATGTATCGTAACGGTATCGATGATCACACCGTCATACTGCTTAAAGTCCGGCAAATTATAAATATTGTATTCTCCCTTCTCATACTTATAGCGTGCTCCGTAGCTCCAAGCGTCGCATGTGAAAATATACACATCCGTTCCGTCCGCGCATGCGGTATCCAGAATGCCGTTTATAAATCGTCTTTGATTATAGAATCCCGTTCCGCCTATTAAAACTGCTATCTTCATTCCGTAATTCTCCTTTTTTCGTTCCCATTGCCGTTTTTGTTATGCCGAAATTATACCGGAAAATATTAAACCGTATTATATTGCCCCCAATCGGCTCTTGAATTTTTCCGCGGCTTTCGCCGTTTGTTTTTCGCATAAATTATTCAAGACCTAATCGGGGGAACAATAATTATATCAATTATATCATAATTTATTATATTGTTCAAGACCCAAATCATTTTTTTTGAGATTTCTCCTTTTTTTATTTTTTATATAAATTCTGATATTTATACAATAATCGAATATTGTTATACAGTCAAAAAAAAATAAATTTATTGACTTATATTTTAATTTGTGATAAAATAAGAACTATATTTTATGTTAAGGGAAAATAAAGATACATAAAAAGAGCTTGTGTGGATAAACAATTAATTTTTTAAAACCCTTATACATATTTTACATATTTTGTATTACGGTAATACAACAGACATGGAGTATGAATATGGAAACTATAAAATTCGGGCTGAAATATTTCAAAAAAAACATACCTATATTTATATTTGCGGAAATACTCAGCTTTATCGGAATTATGGCGGAGCTGCTTTTGCCGCTTTTATCGGGTATGCTTATAGATTTTGTCATCCTCGGCAGCGAGGTGACGGACGAGAGCGGCGGCGTCCTGCATTTTTTACTTTCCGGACGTTTCGGCGAGGTGCACACAATGCGGCTGTTTT
>JAFLUR010000256.1 GCA_022508725.1 Oscillospiraceae bacterium | reverse complement strand
TAAGATTTACCTTTACCACCTTAGGCATTGTAACATAATAAGCTCCGCCGCCCATTGCAACCGCAACGTCAAGACCGCCCGCGCCTATCGCAAGCATACCGATACCGCCGCCCGTGGGGGTGTGGCTGTCGGAACCGAGCAGAGTCATTCCCGGAACGCCGAAACGCTCCAATTGCACCTGATGGCATATGCCGTTTCCGGGCTTTGAGAAATATATTCCGTGCTTTGACGCTACCGTCTGAATGTATTTATGATCGTCGGCATTTTCAAATCCCGACTGGAGCATATTGTGGTCTATGTAAGCAACCGATTTTTTTGTCTTAACTCTCGGTATGCCCATAGCCTCAAATTGAAGATATGCCATGGTTCCCGTTGAATCCTGTGTAAGGGTCTGATCTATGCGGATGGAAATTTCGCTTCCTGCCGTCATTTCTCCGGACACAAGATGTTCTTTGATTATTTTTTGCGCAAGATTTAATCCCATAAAGTATTACCTCCGTTTAAGCATTTTTCTACATCAATAATTTTATACATAAATCTTATATTTGTCAAGTGCAAAACCAAACAAAAATATCTTGATTTGCGTCAAAATATATTAAAATACAACAAAATATGTGATATAATAATTCGCGGAAAGGCGAGAACCCGACCGGGACGGTTAGCCGCGCTCCGAAAGGAGGCGGTTAATGTGAAAGCATACATAAATAAATTTATTATTTTGATTTTATTTGTTGTAATCTTATTCGCCGTTTTTACTGCGAAAACACAATAGCCGCTCCGTACCAAGGATAGCGGCTATTTTTCAGTCATATAAATCCTGCGGCTTACCGTTTGGGTTCTGCCTTTCTTTTGTTTTAACATACCTATCCCGCGTTTGTCAACGCTTTCCCCGCACCTTTTCAAAAAAACCGCAGGCGGTTTCCCGAAATTCAAATGTTCAACCGCAAGCATATCAGTCTGCTGCCTTTGCCGCCTCAATCTTATTAAATTTAACTCGATTTTTATCACCGCGCAAAGCCTGAACATTCTTGAAGAAATATTTAAATTATATCGTAATTATGCGACGAAATACTTTTTTTCCTTTTTTTACAATCATTCCGTCCCCGTCAAAATCCGAAAGCGAAACGGTCATATTCGGATCGGTGACTTTCCCGCCGTTCACGGTAAGACCTCCCTGCTGTATGAGACGTCTGCCCTCGCCCTTTGACGGAAGCAAGCCGACCTCAACGAGAATATCGAGCAAAAGCCGTCCGTCCGCCGTGTTTTTGTCGATTTCCGAGGTTGGCATATTTTCATCGACCGCACCGCCGCCGAATACCGCCGCCGCCGCCGTCCGCGCCTTTTCGGCCTCCTCTTTGCCGTGAACAAGCGCGGTAACCTCATAAGCAAGCCGGCGTTTGGCCTCGTTAAGCTCCTTGCCCTCCCATTTTTCCATCTCGCGAATTTCGTCCATGGGAACAAAAGTTATCAATTTAAGGCAGTTGATAACATCATCATCCTGAACATTTACCCAATACTGGTAAAATTCATACGGCGATGTCTTTTCGGGATCGAGCCAAAGCGCGCCTTTTTGGGTTTTGCCCATCTTTTTACCCTCGCTTGTCGTAAGCAGTGTAAATGTCATGCCGTACACCTGCTTGGAATCCTTTCTTCTGACAAGGTCTATGCCGCCGAGGATATTGCTCCACTGATCGTCGCCGCCGAGTTCAAGCTTGCAGTCATATTCACGGCTGAGCATAAGAAAATCATAGCTCTGCATGAGCATATAGTTAAATTCGAGAAAGGACAAACCCTTTTCGAGACGCTGACGGAAGCATTCCGCCGTAAGCATTTTGTTTACGGAAAAACATACGCCTATATCACGCAGAAAATTTATATAATTAAGGTCAAGCAGCCAATCGGCATTGTTTACCATGATCGCCTTTCCGTCGGAAAAATCAACTATTTTCGAGAGCTGTTTTTTGAAACATTCGCAGTTGTGATTTATCGTATCCATGGTCATCATACTGCGCATATCGGTTCTGCCGGTCGGGTCGCCGACGGTACCGGTGCCGCCGCCGACAAGCGCGATCGGCCGGTGTCCGTAATTCTGCATATGACGCATAACGATCATTTGCAGGAAATGTCCGACATGAAGACTGTCGGCGGTCGGATCGAAGCCTATATAAAAAGTAACCTTTTCCTTTCCCAGAAGCTCACGGATTTCATCCTCATGAGTCGTCTGTGCTATAAGACCGCGTTCTTTGAGAACGTCAAAAACATTATCACTCATTAAATTCTCCTCCTTTTCCTTTGTTTTTGAATTTATCATACATATGCTTTCTATTATAATATGTTTTAAACATTTTTGCAAGAGCTAATAAAAAATTTTGTTATTTTTCCGGAATATCGATATCCTCGGGTGTTTCGAGGGATATATTTCCTATTTTTGCGCCGCGGAATTCATCGAGCAGGATATTTGCGGCGCGCTCTGTGTCCGTTTCGCCGCCCGACACGACAAATCCGCGCTTTTTTCCTATATACTCCAATATTTGATACCCCTCCATATCCGATATATCGTCTGTAAGCTTGTATCGTGCCGAGAGTATGTCGCGGTAATTATCGCGCAGATATTCAAGAAGCGAATATGCCAAAAGCTCGGTATTTATGATCTCATCCTTTATCGCGCCGGTATAAGCCAACAATTTGGCGCGTTCCTGATCGTCGAATTTGGTCGGCAGTATTCCCGGGGTATCGAGAAATTCTATCCCGGATTTAAGTCTGAACCATTGTTTTCCCTTTGTCACGCCGGGTCTGTCGCCGGTTTTTGCGCCCGCCTTTCCGATAAGGCGGTTTATGAGTGAGGACTTACCCACATTCGGTATTCCGGTCATCATAAGCTTTATTGAGCGGTTTACGCCGCGTTTCTTGTCGCGTGCGATCCTCTCCCCCATCATTTTTTCCGCCTCTGAGGAAATTCGGTTTATCCCCATTCCGGTGGCGCAGCTTATCGGAATAACATTAATACCTTGTTCTTTATACCGGCTTATCCATTTGTCCGAGACGCGCTTATCGGCAAGATCGTATTTATTGAGCAAAAGCAGACGAGGTTTGTTTTTTAAAATATCGTTAAAATCGGGATTTCTGCCCGAGTAAGGTATGCGCGCATCGAGTATTTCGACGACAATATCGGTCATTGCAAGATTTTCCTCTATAATGCGTCGGGTTTTGGCCATATGCCCGGGATACCATTGTATATTCATAATTCTCTCCTTTTTTGCGGTAAAATTTTTTACTGAGAGCCTGTTTAGTATTCCTCCAATCGTCAGATTTTTGAGCAGATTTTTCTGCCGGCAAAGCATAAAATTCGCAGGAATACTTTGTGTATTTCAAGAATTTTGCTCAAAGCCGGCGGGAAGATATGCCAAAAAGATGATGATTGGAAGATGTTGAACAGGAGCCTGTTTAGTATTCCTCCAATCGTTAGATTTTTGAGTGGATTTTTCTGCCGG
>JAFLUR010000255.1 GCA_022508725.1 Oscillospiraceae bacterium | reverse complement strand
AAAAAATTATATCATATATATAAATGCCGTCAACGGACATGAGGAAAACGTTCTCATGCTCATAGAATCGGAAAACGGAATACTGACCATGTAAGGCTTGGGCAAATTTGATACTTTATATAATGTTAAAATAATACTTTTATGTATTAAAATATAAATAAATACCAATATAAAAGTATTATTTTAACATATAAGTATATATATTCAAAATAAAAACCGGGTTTTTATAAGAATTTTAAAAGAATTTTAAATTTGCTATAGATTTTTTCAGCAATATGGTGTAAAATATAAATTAAGGCAATAAGGAATTTGTAAATATTTTCTTGCGCCTTTACGGTACATAATTATCAAAAAGCGTAAAACCGGAATATTCCTTGAATATTCAATAATACGGATAAAATACCGATCAAACAAAGAATTTTGTTGCAAACAAGAAATTTAAGGAGAATTTGTAAATGACAGACACAAAAATGCTTGCCGAATTATTATTTCCCGGCATAGATAAAACACCTGAGGATTATGAAAAAATTTATCCCGAAAGAAATCTCGGGGAGGGCGCGGTAGTCACTCGTTTTTCACCGAGTCCCACGGGTTTTTTGCATTTTGGCGGACTTTTCGCGGCATTTGCAAGCTACAGCGCCGCAAAAATGACCGACGGGGTATTCTTTTTAAGAATAGAAGATACCGACAAAAAACGTGAAATCGAAAACGGGGTGAGCCTTATTGTAAAAGGCTTTGAGGATTTCGGAATAAACATTGACGAGGGCATGATAAGCGAAACGGATGAAAAAGGCGATTACGGTCCGTACATCCAAAGCAGACGCACTCATATTTATCAATCGTTTGTAAAATCCCTGATCGACCGGGGCGCCGCATATCCCTGCTTTATGACCGAAGCCGAAACGGCATCGGTCAGAGAGGAACAGGAAAAGGAAAAATTATTGCCCGGAATATACGGAAAATTTGCAAAATACCGTGATATGTCCTACGATGAAATAAAAAAGAGGATCGACGCGGGCGATGAATATGTAATAAGACTGCGTTCGCCCGGCAAAGAGGAAAACAGAATCAAATTCAAGGATATTATAAAGGGTGAGATAGAAATGCCGGAAAATATTCTTGATATAGTGCTGCTGAAAAAGGACGGTACTCCCACATACCATTTTGCGCACGCGGTTGACGATCACCTCATGCGCACAACACACGTCATCCGCGGCGACGAATGGATATCATCCGTACCGATACATCTTCAGCTCTTCAAAATATGCGGATTTAAGGCGCCGAAATATGCGCATATTTCCCCTATCATGAAAGAAGAGAACGGCGGAAAACGCAAGCTTTCAAAGAGAAAGGACCCGGAGGCGGCGGTAAGCTATTACAGCGAGGCGGGCTATCCGAAGGGCGCCGTATGGGAATATATGATGACCCTTGCGAATTCAAACTATGAGGATTGGCGTATCGCCAATCCCGATCTTCCGATAGGCGACTTCAAATTTGCGTTTTCAAAAATGAGCAAAGCCGGAGCTTTGTTTGATATGGCAAAGCTGTCCGATATAAGCAAAACATACATCAGTAAGCTGACCGCCGACGAGGTCTTTGACGCGGTAAAGGAATGGTCGTACGAAAACAACAAAAAATTACATGAACTGCTCTGCAAAAATGAACAATATGCGAAATCCGTCTTTTCAATAGAGCGTGGAAACGAAAAGCCGAGAAAGGATATAGCAAAATGGTCGGACGTTGAGGATTATATTTCCTATTTTTATAAAGAGCTTTGGAACGGCGAGCGGGATTTTTCGGATAATATCTCCAAAGACGCCATGCTCGAAATATTGACGGAATACAAAAATGTTTACACAAAGGAAACAAATCCGGAAAATTGGTTCCCCGATTTAAGAGATATGGCGGAAAGACTCGGATATGCAAAGCAGCCCAAGCTGTTCAAAAAAAATCCCGAGCTTTACAGAGGGCACGTCGGAGATGTCAGCAATGTTATAAGAGCGGCTGTCACAGGCAGACGCAACACGCCCGATCTGTGCGCCGTAATGCAGACTCTCGGCTATGATGAGGTTATGAAAAGACTTGACTCGGCAATGGAATATCTGTCGGAAAATTAAAATACAATATATACAATCGGAGGTGCAGGCTCATATGGAGTCTAATTTTATACATGATGCAATAGACAAAGATTTAAAGGATTCGGTATACGCAAAGGTTCAAACGAGATTTCCGCCCGAACCGAACGGATACCTGCATATAGGTCATGCAAAGGCTGTATGCATAGATTTCGGTACCGCGGAAAAATACAAGGGTGAATGTAATCTCAGATTTGACGATACAAACCCCACAAAGGAAGACGTCGAGTATGTGGACGCTATCAAAGAGGATATAAACTGGCTCGGATTTGAATGGACAAACGTATTCTTTGCCTCGGATTATTTCGATACCATATACGACTGCGCGGTAGAGCTTATCCAAAAGGGAAAGGCTTATGTCGATGATTTATCCGCCGATGAAATAAGAGAAACAAGAGGAACTCTTACCGAGGGCGGGAAGGAAAGTCCGTACAGAAACAGAAGCATTGAGGAAAATCTCGATCTTTTTGAAAGAATGACAAAGGGTGAATTTGAAAACGGCGCCAAGGTTCTCAGGGCAAAAATAGATATGCAGTCGCCCAATTTGAATATGCGCGATCCCGTAATATACAGAATACTCCACGCAAGCCATCATAGAACGGGTGACAAATGGTGCGTTTATCCGATGTACGATTTCGCTCATCCTATCTCGGATACCGTAGAGGGCGTTACACATTCGCTTTGCTCTCTGGAATTTGAGGATCACAGACCTCTGTATGACTGGTTCCTTAAAGAGCTTGATTTCGAGCAGCCGTCAAGACAGATCGAATTTGCGAGAATGAATTTGAATTACACTCTTACAAGCAAGAGAAAATGTCTCAAGCTTGTGGACGACGGTATCGTTTCCGGCTGGGACGACCCGAGAATGTCAACGCTTTGCGGAATGAGAAGGCGCGGCTATACTCCCGCCGCAATAAGGGATTTCTGTTCAAGGATAGGAGTTTCAAAGACAAACAGTGTTATCGATTTTGCCATTCTGGAGCATTGTGTACGCGAGGATCTCAATAAAAAAGCTCCACGCGCAATGGCTGTGCTTGAACCCGTCAAATTGATAATCGACAACTATCCCGATGATAAGGTCGAATATGTCGATATAGAAATAAATCCGGAGGATGAAAACGCCGGAATGAGAAAGGTCGCTTTTTCAAAGGAATTGTATATTGAAAAGGAGGACTTCTGCGAGGTTGCGCCGAATAAAAAATATTTCAGACTTGCTCTCGGCTCGGAGGTAAGGCTCAAAGGTACTTATTATGTGAAAGCCACATCATGCGAAAAGGATGATAACGGCAATGTGACCGCAATTCATTGCGAATACGACCCGGCGAAAAGACGGAGGACAGCTTCGCCGCGCTGGCCGACGAGTATACCGACGACCC
>JAFLUR010000254.1:2402-3511 GCA_022508725.1 Oscillospiraceae bacterium | reverse complement strand
ATATCCGCTTTCAAGCTGGGATATGAAGCAAATGAAAGTAAAGCCGACCCGGCGACGGGCAAGGCAACAATGCCGGGACGCGAGGAACAGACTGTATCTCTCGTGCTTAAAAAACAGAAATACATACCGGTTCCCGGTAAGATTACAATGACGGGCGGACAGCTTGTTATGACAGCTCCGCACAACGCCGACATCACAACAAGCAGAAATTACGAAATTACGGTAATTGACCAGAACGGCGTTGAAATCACAGATGCTGAGATCGTATGGTCGATAGCTCCGGAAGATGATAAGGTATCGGTTGAAAACGGTGTTGTATCCGTTGCAAAAGGTTTTGATGCGGGTGAAACTCATGTTAAGGATTTCACGGTTACGGCTGAGGTGACAAAGAACGGCGAAGGCAAGAGCGTGTCAGCAGATTTGGCGATCTCGGATTATCTGTTCTATGAGCCGGGTGTTAATGCTCCGAGTTACGGCAATAATTCAATGGCACATCTTAATTACCATGGTACAGACCTTTCGGAGGAATCCTATATATCCACTCCGGTATCAAGCAATGTGACGGAACAGATAATTCTTCCCGATCCTATAGTATTTGCACCGGGGACGGCTCAACGACTTTCATTCAAAACAGCCGTACAGACCAGTGCATACGGCTATACTTTCAAGAGAACAGTGGCGATAGTCGGTCCGGATTCGGAGACTTCGGCTGACAAGCCGATAATAAATTTCGGCTACATAAATCTTGATTTGGGCGATGCTGAAACAGCAACATGGAAAACCAGCTTATCATCATTTGAAACGATATGGGGTTCAATGCCGGATATCAATACATGGATGGATGTTACGATATTATTCAAGACAAGTGAAGATAATATTACAAACGTAACTCTTATGGTGAACAGCAATATATATGATCTGGGTTCCACGACGGTAACGGGCGTGAAGTCCATTGACACAAGGCTTGAATTTATGGATATTGACAGATACGCGCTTCTGAAGGATATTATTATTTCGGAGGTTGATTTCGACACGGTTCTGGCACCCGATATATCCACACCTGAGCAGAACCATACTATCGGCAAGGTTCTTTGGTCGGATACATTCGA
>JAFLUR010000254.1:0-2302 GCA_022508725.1 Oscillospiraceae bacterium | reverse complement strand
GCGACAGCGATGCTCCGGGGGAAACTGACGCGACGCCAACTCCCGCGCCCACACCTACACCTACACCTACACCGGAAATCGCCGTTACCGGCATTGAAATTTCCGGACCGACAAATACGACGCTTAAAGAAGGCGCCGGACTTGATGTATCGGGACTTGTCGTAAAAGCGGTTTACAGCGACGGCAGCGAAGTTGAAGTAAACGATTACACATTATCCGGCTATGACAAGGATAAGGTCGAACAGCAAAAAATCACGGTGCATTATAAAGAATTTACGGCGGAATTTACCGTTACGGTAACGGGAAAGAAGCTTGCGGGTATCTCAATAGATCAAAAACCGAACAAGCGTTCTTATGTGCAGGGCGATGCACTTGATTTGAAAGGAATGGTTGTAACCGCGATATATGACAACAACACATCCGAAACGATCACGAATTACAAGGTTTCGGGATATTTGCCCGATACAGCTGGAATGCAGACGGTAACTGTCGAATACGGCGGCTTTACGGCGTTGTTTACGGTGACTGTCGCGTCTAAACAGACTTCTTCGGACGGAGCTGCGGAAGCGCCCAAGATAAACATAACAAGCGTTATCGGCGGAAAAACGGTCGAATTGATGACAACGACCTCCGGCGGGGTAATTCGTTATACCGACGACGGAACGATTCCGAACGAAAATTCAAAATTGTATACCGGAACCCCGATCGAGATAACCGAGACAACTACGATAAAAGCAATAACGGTTAAGAGCGGAATGCAAAACAGCAGCGTTACAAGCGGAAAGATATCGGTTTCCAAAGTTGAGCCTCTGACGGTAAGCCATACAGGAGGTAAATACGCATTGGGAACAACGATCACGCTCAAAACCATCACAAGCGGAACGACAATCTATTATACCACAGACGGAAACATACCCACACCCGAAAACGGAATAAAATATTCCGGCTCTATAGTTATTTCAAAGAATATGACGCTTAAAGCGATTGCGGTCAAGAACGGATATAAAACAAGCGCTATTCTTGAAGAAATCTATACCGTTCCCACGACAGTGTTGAAAAAATCGACCGTTTCGATAGGTTCGGCAACGGCAGCGGCGGGCGATTTGGTATCCGTTCCGGTATACATATTCTCCGACTCGGATGTTTCAAACTGCTATTTTGTTGTAAATTACGACGCGAAGGTATTTGAATACGCATCAATTACGCCGGCGGAGGGAGTATCGTCGTTAGACCTGTTCGCTTCATCCGACAATAACGGTAAAATAGCGATACGGTATATGGGAAGCGCAATAGAAAGCGGCGAGATATGCAGTATCAACTTAAACGCGTTAAGCAGCGCATATGACGGAATATACGAGCTTACGGTCGATAAATCGGAGCAATACGATACAATGGACGGAGAGATAATGCTCACCGGTTCGGTCAATTCAAATATCGAAGTATCCGCCGAAACGGTTTTGACCGACAAAGAAGGAAATGATATCACCAATAAATCTCAAGTGAAAGATGAAATCACGGCAAGTGTTACGTTTGAGGATTTGGAGGATGGTAATGACGGTGAGCCGTTGACTGTAAATGTTATTTTGGCGATTTACGACAGAGGAGGCGCTTTGGTAAGCCTCGCAGCGGTCGAAACCGATGTCTCCGATGCAAACAGTGTATTTACGCATACGATAAAAATACCTGAGAATGTTGAGGTGGGTTCGATAAAGATGATGATATGGAGAGATCTTAACGATATGGCTCCCTGTTCCAAAGTAAGCTCCGTATTGTAATTT
Organism: Oscillospiraceae bacterium; assembly: GCA_022508725.1. Lineage (GTDB taxonomy): Bacteria > Bacillota > Clostridia > UBA1381 > UBA1381 > JAFLUR01. The sequence goes on along the minus strand of JAFLUR010000254.1, from coordinate 524 downwards.
CGGAAAATATCAATAGTCTTACGAATTTCTCAAATAATTTTATTTACGGAAATCTTATACAGTAAAGAATACCGGACGCAAATTCAAGCGTTCGGTATTCTTTTTTTTGAAATTCTTTTTTTGAAAAATATCATATTGATGATATACAAATCCGGTTTTGTGATATTTTATTCATATTCCGATTAACTCCATAGCTTCCACCGGAATTATTATACCATTGTCGAACTCCTTCACATTATAAATCGGTTTTTCATAAATTTTAATTATATAATATATCTATGGTAAGTACGAAGCCTACATACAAAACAAAATTTTGGAAGGAGAGATTATTATGCCGGCTTTGGTAGAAACAATGTTCAGTGTCCGTGAAAAACCGTGGCACGGACTCGGTACAATAGTAAATGATGCGCCTACATCGGAAGATGCAATCAGACTTGCGAGACTCGATTGGAGGGTGGTACAGAATGACGTATTTACAAACAGCGGGGAGCGGATACCCGGCTATAAAGCAAATATCCGCGATT
>JAFLUR010000253.1 GCA_022508725.1 Oscillospiraceae bacterium | reverse complement strand
TAGGCGAAGAAATGATAAAGGAATACCTTTCGTCAAAAGCGCCTGAGGAGCTTTGCTTTTTGTTGATCATAAATGTCGATGATTTCAAATCGATAAACGAAATATACGGATATGTGTACGGTGACGCAATATTGGCGGATATCGCCGATACGATAATGAAGAATATAGGCAGGGACACTATCGCGATGAGGCTGGGCGGAGACGAATTCGCCGTATTTTTAAAAAATACTTCAAATGAAGAGGCGGAGAAGATATCGGTAAATCTGTGCGAGAGCATAAAGAATATTTATACGGGCGAAAATGAGGACGCAAGCATATCGGCAAGCATAGGCAGGGTGTCAACGGGTTCATCCCCGGATTATATGGAGCTTTTGTCCTTTGCAAGAAAAACGCTCGGCTATGTCAAGGAATACGGCAAGGGTTTTGTCGCCTGCTACATGGATATACCCGAAAGTCAGCGGTTTGTTCCGGGTGAATATGAAAATAATTATGCCGAACCGACGGAACGGTATACCTCGGGAAAAGACGATATTATATCCTTTACATTTGCGATACTCGAAAAGAGCAAGGATTTAAGAAGCGCCATAAAAATACTGCTTGCCAAGATAGGCAGAGGCTTTAAGCTGAACAGAATAACGATTTTTGAAATAGCCTCGGATTGCAGGGATACCTTTATAAGCTATCAATGGGCGGACAAAACCGAATATCTTTCGGAAACAAAGCTCAATAAGTGCAGTACCCGTATAGTTGACAACCTTTCGGATAAATTCAAGAACGATGATATATTCGAAACCGATTACGAAAACGCTCAGCTTATTCCGGACAGCATGAAAGAGGATTTCGAAAAAAACGGAAAATGCCTGTACAGCGCTATCTACGAGGGCGGCAGACTCAAGGGCTGTATGGTTTTCGAATCGGGCGTCGAATTGAATACGGATGATGTGTATAAAATCAGGGACATATCGAGAATAATCTCATCGCATATCATAAAGGAAAACGCGGATATAGCGAGCAAGGCAAAATCCGAATTTTTATCAAGAATGTCGCATGAGATAAGAACGCCGATGAACGGCATAATAGGAATGACGGGAATTGCAAGAAACGTTATCGATGACCGCGAAAAGCTGGAGGACTGTCTTAATAAGATAGATATTTCCACTAAATATCTCTGCTCTTTGGTCAATGATATACTTGATATGTCGAAAATAGAAAGCGGTAAAATGCTTATCGGCAGCGAACCGTTATCTCTCGACAAGATACTCGATAATCTGTCGGTAATTATACTGCCGCAGGCGGAAAATAAGGGTATAAATTTTGTGGTGGAAAGAAATTATACCGATAAATATATTATCACAGACGAGCTGCGTCTTAATCAGGTGCTGGTGAATATAGCCGGAAATGCCGTAAAGTTTACTCCCAAAGACGGAACGATCACGGTTCGCGTGACCCAAATCGATACCGGCAGGAACGACCGGGCGGTAATAAAATTTTCTGTTTCCGATACCGGCATAGGCATAAGCGAAGAAAATATAAGCAGGATATTCCGCTCATTTGAACAGGCGAGCACAAATGTAACCAAAACATTCGGAGGAACGGGACTCGGACTTGCAATAAGCAGCAATCTTGTGCGCATAATGGGCGGATCATTGGAGGTTTCAAGCGTTGAGGGCGAGGGTTCGGAGTTTTATTTTACACTCTCGTTTGAACGCGCGGTCCCGGAAAATATCGAGACCGATGTGCTGCCCGATAAATATAATTTTGACGGTATGCGTCTTTTGCTTGCGGAGGATGACGAGCTTAACCGCGAGATAGCCGATACGGTTTTTGCGGATGTCGGATTTGAGGTGGATAATGCCGCCGACGGTGAAGAGGCGGTCGCTATGTTCATGGCGAGCGAGCCGGACTATTACGATGCGATCATAATGGATATGCGTATGCCCAAGATGGACGGACTGGACGCGACCGGAGCCATAAGAAGAGCCGACCGTGAGGATGCGGCAAGGATACCCATTATCGCAATGTCGGCAAACGCGTTTACGGAGGATATAAACAAATCTCTCAAATGCGGTATGAACGCTCATATATCAAAGCCGATAGAGCTTAAAACCGTTTACAAGACTCTTGCAAAGGTACTGAAGAAATAATTTTTCAGAAAATAATTCGAAAAGACGTTTCCGGATAAATAATTTTCATGGACTCGCATCGGAAAAAACGATCGGCTCCAATGAGTCCGGGGGGAAAAGCAATGTATGGTGAGAATTATAAAAAGGTGGGGAAATACAAGGGCGAATACAATGATATTCTGAACATATCTCTTCCCGAAAATGATATATTTCGTTCAAACGGCTTGTATTCGCATATAAAGAAACGTCATCCGGGGTGTATGAAATATGCCGACCGTATAGCGGAGATCATAGAAAATCCGGATTACATAGGGACAAATCCCAAAGAGCCGAACAGTATTGAAATGATAAAGAAATTCAACAAAAATATTATTATAGCGATCAAGCCGGATTCCAAAAATCGTTATCTGTATGTTGCCACGCTGTATGAGATAACGGATGCAAAGCTCGATCGTCAAATCGAAAACGGCAGACTTATCAAGATGCCGGGAATACAAAAAAACAAACGGAAAAAAATCAAAAGACCGGGAACCGGTATTCCGGCGGTCTGAATTCGCATACAAGCCGCCGCAATTTTGATTTATTCGATGTTTATTCAAAGAAACAAAGCTCGTGAAACCGGACTTTCGATTTCACGAGCTTGCTTTTTCCGTCAATCGGATTTTTTATTCAATCCGAGATGTAACCTATAATTTCAGCGAGCCTTTGCAGTACGCCGGAATGATTTTCTTTTATGTAGCCGATGTTGTTTTCCTTTGCGGCGTTTTCCAGCTTCTCGGCAGCAAGACCGAGACCGTTAAGACCCAGTGTGCGGGAGGTGCTTTTCAGAGCGTGTATTTCCACCCTGTAATTTTCCCAATCATTCGCTTCAAAAAATTTTTCAAGACTTTCCTTTCTGCCGTTGGTGCAGTAATTCTTCAAAAGACTGCAATACAGATCCTTGTCGTCTCCGCAGTATGATATCGCCGTATCGATATCAATATCCGGGATTTTACTCTTCAAGTGCTCAAGCATATCAGGGCTCTCCCCCGCGCCGTCCGGTTCGTCATACCGGTTTTCTTCATTTTCATTATTTTCGTTATCCTCGTTATTTTCCTTCGGCGCGGTAATCTTTTCCTCGGGCAGATATTCCATTATGACCGATTCGAGATTATGCGGATTTATAGGCTTGGAAAGATAATCGTCAAAGCCTGCCGATCTGTATACATCATCCATTCCGGCTACGGCATTTGCGGTAAGCATAATAACGGGGACTCCGACATTCAGGTTGTTTTCCGACTCATTCAATTTTTTCAGAGTATCTATTCCGTTCATTCCGGGCATCATATAATCCATAAAAATTATATCATAGCGCTTTTTCTCCGCCATTTCAATACATTCCCTGCCGCTTT
>JAFLUR010000252.1 GCA_022508725.1 Oscillospiraceae bacterium | reverse complement strand
AGAAAAATCCACTCAAAAATCTAACGATTGGAGGAATACTAAACAGGCTCTTAAATAAATATATCACAAAAAAATATATTACGCAATAGCGTATACGCTAAAACGTATATTTATGTAAAATTATCAGTGTAAACAAATGATCTGTGTGCGGAAAATACGACGGGATAAGGGGAGGAGAGAATGAGTATAAAAAAGAGTGTTGTTCTGCGTATACAACGGCTTTGCGCCGAAAAACAAATGACTTTAAATGCGCTGGCGAATGTGTCGGGAGTGACACCGTCAACAATATACAGTGTCATGAATAAGGATCGCAAGGATATAGGTATTGTGCTTATAAAAAAGATTTGTGACGGTATGGAAATATCGATAGGCGAATTTTTTAACGACAGCATATTTTATGAGCTTGAACAGGAGCTTGAATAGTCCGTGAAAAATTATTTGCCGAAGAATAATTTCATGTAAAAAACAAACCCGCGGGGAAATATCACTCCCGCGGGTCTTTATTTCGCTTATTTGCCTTGTCCGTAATACGCGTTTTTGCCGTGCTTTCGCAGATAATGTTTATCGAGTATCGTCTGCGATATCGGCGGAAGTCCGGGCGTAAGGGTCATACACCGATGCGCCATTTTGCACACCTCTTCGAGAACGACCGCATTATGCACGGCGTTATCGGCGTCGGTACCCCATGTGAACGGTCCGTGATTTATAACAACAACTCCGGGAACCGCCATCGGGTCGATATCCTTGAATGTTTCTGTAATTACCTTTCCCGTTTCCTTTTCATACTCACCCTCTATCTCGTCCTTGGTCATAAGACGTGTGCAGGGGATTTCACCGTAGAAATAATCGGCGTGAGTTGTCCCGAACGGAGGCACCGGTTTGCCCGCTTGCGCGAATATCGTCGCCCATGTCGAATGTGTATGTACAATGCCGCCGCATTCGGAAAACGCTTTGTAAAGCTCAAGGTGAGTGGGGGTATCGGATGAAGGATTCATATTTCCCTCAACCTTGTTTCCGTCCAGATCTATCAATACGATATGCTCCGGCTTCAGCTCCTCATAGGGAATGCCGCTCGGCTTTATTGCGAAAATGCCCTTGTCGCGGTCTATTCCGCTTACGTTTCCCCATGTAAAGGTCACAAGCTTATGACGCGGCAGCTCAAGATTGGCTTTCCATACCTGTTCTTTTAAATCTTCCAGCATAATTATTCTCCTTCTTTGCCTATTTATCGATAACGGATTTTTTGATATTTTTAAGACGCTTCATAACATCATTGCCGCCTCTGCCGAAATAGTCGTGAAGTATTTTATACTCGGCATACAGCTTGTCATATACGGCAACATTTTCGGGGATAGGCTTATAAACAATATCCTTGACCTTGCCCATGACCTTTGCCGCGTCAACTATGGAATTATATCCGCCCTTTTCGGCGCCTGCCGCAACGGCACCGAACATTGCACTGCCGAGAGCGGGTGTTTGCGCGGAAGCGGAAATTCTGAGCTCCATATTGCATACGTCCGCATATATCTGCATCATCATGGCGTCCTTTTCGGCAATTCCGCCCGCCGCGTAAAGCTCGTTTACGGGTACGCCGTTTTCTCTGAATGTCTCGATTATCATACGTTTTCCGTAAGCGGTAGCCTCGATAAGTGCGCGGTATATTTCTTCGGGCTTCGTAAGCAAGTTCATGCCGAGAATAAGACCGGTAAGATCGACATCGACAAGAACGCTCCTGTTTCCGTTCCACCAGTCAAGAGCGACAAGACCGCTTTCGCCGGGTTTGAGAACGGATGCTTTTTCGCGGAGATATTTGTGTATATTCACACCCTTATCCTCCGCCTCCATCATGTATCCGCTCGGTACGCAGGTTTTGACAAACCAGTCAAAGTGATCGCCCACGCACGATTGTCCCGATTCATAGCCGAGATAGCCCGCGATAATTCCGTCCTCAACAACTCCGCACATACCCGGAACTATACATTCCTTTTCTCCGAGAAGAACATCGCAGGTGGATGTGCCGACTATCATAAGCATTTTTCCCGGTTCGGTAACGCCTACCGCGGGGAGTGAAACGTGAGCGTCAACATTTCCCACGGCTACAGCCGTTCCGACTTTGAGACCGGTAAGCTTGGCTGCCTCCGGTGTGATCTCTCCGGCTTTTTCGCCGAGAGGGGTAATATTTCTTGACAGCTTTTCATCGACTACGTTTTCAAGGCGCGGATCGAGAGCCTTGAAGAAATCATTTGACGGATAGCCTTTCTGTTTATGCCATATCGCCTTATATCCCGCGGTACAGCTGTTTCTTGTTTCAACGCCGCACAGCTGCCAGATTATCCAGTCGGCGGCCTCTATGAAACGATCCGCCTTTTCGTAAACATCCGGAGCCTCGTCCAGCACTTGCCAGATTTTGGGGATCGCCCATTCCGATGATATTTTTCCGCCGTATCTCGCAAGGAAATCCTCGCCCCTTTCCTCTGCCGTCTTGTTGAGCATATTTGCTTTATCCTGAGCGGCGTGATGCTTCCAGAGCTTGATGTAAGCATGGGGGTTTGTTTTATATTCGTCAAGGAAACAAAGCGGAGTTCCGTCTTTGAGAGTGGGGAGGAGAGTGCAGGCGGTGAAATCGGTGCCTATGCCGATAATGTCATCGGCGGATACTCCGGCGGATTTCATAACATTTGGGATCGTATGCGAAAGAACATCAAGATAATCCTGAGGGTGCTGCAGCGCCCAGTCGGGCGGAAGCTTTTTGCTTGAGCCGGGGATATATTCATCCATTACGGCGTGAGGATATGCGAATACCGAAACGGCAAGCTCCTCGCCTGTGGCAACGTCAACGAGAACGGCGCGTCCGGAGAGAGAACCGAAATCCACACCTATAGAATATTTTTTTGACATATTTTAACCAATCCTTTCATATCGAAACAGCCGGAAGCAGGACTTCTTACCATGCTTTTGCGGTTTCTTAAAATATACGCAATTGTATCATAATGTAATTATACTATGAAATTTATATTATTGCAATATATTTTTATAAAAATATCGCGGTTTTTGAATAAGCGAATATTACGGGAACAGTGCGGCAAAATCAGTCATGCGGCCGGTTTCGCGGATACGGTTTCTTCTCATTGGTTATTCCCAATAAATAATCGATACTTGTGTTATAATAATCCGCAAGGAAAATCAAAGCCTCCAAAGGTATCTCTGTTGTATGTGATTCATAACGGGAATATGTCTGCTGAGAGCATTTTAACAGCTTGGCTATTTCCGCCTGTGATACATCATTGTCTTCACGCAGATCCCGAATACGCAAACGCATTTGCAATTTCATTGAAACCACCTCCGCGTTTATTATTGCATATCCGGAAATTGAGTATTGACTTTTACTCAATTATTGAGTAAAATGATAACGGAAAGTGAGATTTGCATGGGAAAATCGGTTTGTTTTGCCGCATTATTCGTAATATTCACTCAGAGCCTGTTTAGTATCTTCCAATCATCATCTTTTCGGCGTCTTTTCCGGCAAAG
>JAFLUR010000251.1 GCA_022508725.1 Oscillospiraceae bacterium | reverse complement strand
GGCAGGCGACTTCGATCTGCGCGGGTTTGAGATCACCCGTTCCGAGTTTTTTGAGAATACACGCAATCCAAATATCTGCTTTTACCATAAGAAGATCAAGTTCAACACGGCATGTGTCAGAAAGTTTGATAAAAACAACATCGAGTTGCTTATCAACCCCATCAGCCGAAAATTTGCCATCCGCCCTACTACCCCTGATAATCGCAACGGAGTTATATTTTCAAAGTTAGACCGAGGAAAGTATTTCCCGAAAGACATCTCCACTGCTGCTTTCAGCGAAACAGTTTATTCTCTGTTCGGATGGAATACGGACTATAAATATCGTGTTTTGGGTTCCCTGTATGAGCATGACGGTGAAATCGCCTATATCTTTGATATGAAAGATTCAGAGGCATACTTCAAGACATATGTCTTTCCGACACAAGGTGTCACAGAGGAGGGTAAACCCGTGGTTCAGCCACTTATGCCGTCGGGAAAGCGTATCCGCGCAATCCCTGTAGCATGGACAAATAGCTTTGGTAAGGAGTTCTATGTTCATGAACGCTCTCTTGCCGAGCTTGAACGGCAAAGTGAAGAAGATTGGATGCTACGCCTGAAGGGACAAATCGTTACATCCGGCGAAAAGTGTAAAATAACCGGCTTTGCCGAAATAAAAGCCTTTATTCAAGAGGAATTAAATGGCTTAGATATGGAGGAAACGAAAAATGCAAGATAATATTGATAAGTCTTATAAGGACGAACTGAAATTGACAGAGGAAGTGTATTCGTCCGGGACAACACCATACCTTTCTGATGAGGACGAAGTTCTTGAAATGGGAGATGATTTCGACTTCAGTGATTTTCAGGTTGTCAGAAGAGAGTTTTTTGCCAATTTGCGTGAGCCATCTCTCACATTTAACCAATGCCGTATCTATGTTAACACCGCATGCTTGGCAAAATTCTCCCAAACGGAATATGTACAGTTGTTTATCAACCGTAACACAAAAATTCTTGCTCTGCGCCCTTGTGAGGAAGGAACTCGGGATTCTTTTCCGTGGTGCTATGAGTCCAAAGGGAAAAGGAAACCAAAGCATATAACATGCAAACTGTTTTTTGCAAAAATTTTCACTCTCATGGAATGGAACCCCGACTTTCACTACAAGTTGCTCGGAACGGTTATTCGTTCTAAAGGTGAATACTTACTTGCCTTTGATTTATCATCCACCGAGGTTTATCAAAAGACCTTTGCAGATGGTGAAAAGCCCAAATCGTCAAGAACTCCTGTATTTCCTTCAAGTTGGAAAAATCAATTTGGGTTGCCATTTTACGAGCACCGTCAATCGCTGTATATTAATATCTTTGAGGGATATGCCATTTACTCTATCAAAGATAACTCTGCACAGAAAGCCAAGCCACCGTCTGTTGACTTAAACAGCAAAAATAATGGAATTCTGCTTCCGGCAACATCAGAAGACGGAGGGGTTGACAATGGATGAAAGCAAATCAGGAGTATTATTATCGGTTGACCTTAAAAAGTTTAGAATTCGAATCCATAAAACCACGCTGAATCAACTCGGTTTCCCATCGTTTATTCAATTGCTTATCAATCCAATCGATAAAATCATCGCCGTTCGCGGCATCGACAGACGATGCAAAGATGCTCATGTTGTGAGTTTTACTCACATAAAGCCTGACAATTCCTATGAACTTTACAGTAAGCAGTTGATTTTAACTCTCATGTCATTGCTTCCGGACTTGAATGGCAATTGCTCATATCGTTTAACGGGAGAAACCCATGTCGATAAAAGCACAGCATTTTTCCCGCTAAGCACTATTCAACGTATCGAGGAAGCAAATCGGAAAAAAAGAAACACTGTTTTTAAAATCAAAATTAATCAATAGTTTTTCCACAAAATAAGGAAAAACTATTGATTTTCTTTATCATATATAATATACTTATGTAAAAAATGATATGGAGGAAAACTATGTTTTACGGTAAAGACTATATAAACCTTAATGAATTGAATAAAAAAATATGTGAAAGCTTCTTTTGTGATTTTTGCGATCATAAGAATATTTGTAACAAAGCACTTATTTCAGCATATTTGGCTATAAATAATTATATACAATATACATATAAAAATACCTCGCTTTATAATATGCACAATGAGTTTCTTATCGATGCGGCTTTTAATGTTTTCTTTTATTTAATGAAAAAATGGACATTCTCTTCCGGCGAAAAAAAACCATACTATGAGTTTCTTCGTGAGGAATATGAAGGTGAAAATCTTACATCTGATGCTATGGGAAGCAATGCCATATACCAAAGCAGAAAGCGTTTTTTTAGTGAATTAGCTGAAGAATCAAATATACCTTTTGATAACTATTGGGTAAATACATATGAAAATTTTAAATTATATGAGTTCGTATTTCGTTATACGAATAACAGAACATTTCGCAATGAAGTTGATGATAAGGATATATTGGAACACAAACGTGATTTTCGTACAAATTTTCTGAAAAAATTAGGATATAAACTACCAAAAAGCAACAGACTTACAACAGAAGATTTAAGATCAGAATTTGAAACTATCAACCTTATATATAATGATATCCAAGATATAAGCGGCAGCTTCTTTGAAAAATGCTTAAAATATGAAATGATCGAATACATAACCCATTACGAAGCCGCATATAAGATAGTTTCTAAAATGGAGTATATAGATTCCATATTTAAAAATAAAGATCCATCTGAGTATATGCCTTTTAATGTAGATAATAGACTTAATATACCGAGAATAATTAATATGTTGCCTAACAACAGAACTGATCCAAGGTTTTCATCAAGGGACAAGGAAATAATATTTGATTTTGAACATTCTATCAGAAAAGGATATTTCTTAAATAAAAGTAACAACAATGAGATTGAACTTGTTTATGGTGTATTTCCGCATATAGATGTTTGGATCGATGATTTTTTAAATGAATTTATTGTATATCGAGATAGAAGAAGAAATATCGAAACAGAATTTTTTCAGTTAAATGCTTTTATACATGATACAGTGATACAGTATGATAAACTTAAAAACGAAATTTTTCCTGATTTTCATATATCTGAATGTTTATTTGCCGAATCTGTGTTTGAAAATTATATAGGAAAAGGTCAACATATAACTCCCAATAAAAATTTAAATGATACAATATGTGCTGATTTTAGAAAAGTGTTCAATTGGGAGACATATGAAGATTTGTATAATGATAGTGAATATACATCATCTGATGTCAATAAATGATAACGAAAATAAAAGATGAAAATAAAAGATTGCAGACTCATTTTTAGGGTCTGCAATCTTTTTATTTGCACCTTACGCTTTTTGTAAATGCGTATCTAAGCTTCATGGTGTATAATATAACTACAAATTTGGGTATTGAATCGATTCAAAAAAAATTTGTTGTATCATATTCAAATCATATATTTGCACCTTACGCTTTTTGTAAATGCGTATCTGAGCTTTATGGTGTATAATATAACTACAAATTTGGGTATTGAATCGATTCAAAAAAAATTTG
>JAFLUR010000250.1 GCA_022508725.1 Oscillospiraceae bacterium | reverse complement strand
GTAACAAGCAGCGTCATGGCAACGCCGGACGTCGCTATCTCTTTCAGCATTACCGTTGCTGTTTCCGCTGACGCCGCGTTTGTCAAAAACGGGAACTGCGGTATAATTTCACCGTGCCAGACGTGTTCAAAGGCAAGAAGCGCGCTTCCGCCCCAAAGCATATTATTGAGCCAGCTAATTCTTTTGAGAAAAGGATTTTTATCTCCTCCGTTTTTGTCGATATTCTTTTTTATGATTGTTGTTACTATTGCTTCCGCTGCCGGTACCGTAAAACAAGCCATTTTAATTCCTCCTTTAAATGTGTAAGCATTTATATGCCTATAAAATTACAGTGTTTTGCCCGAAGGCGTTTATTTATTGTATTGAAATCAGCTGTCTATGCTGACCAAATTGTATTCACGGTTTCCCAATCCGATTTCTGCCGCGTGTTCAAGAGTGTGAAGTCCGTTGCGGCTTTCTATGCGGTTTACAAGAGATGCACCGTCTCCGTCCTTTTGCGCGTAAATCAAATCAAGACACGCTTGATCGAGCGCGACGGGATCGTATGACGCTAAAATTCCTATATCGTGCATATCCGGCTCCGACGGATGTCCGGAACAGTCACAATCTACAGATAAGCGGTTCATAACATTGATATATACAATATTGCCGTCAAGGAAATCGATAACGGCGCTTGTGGCGTCGCCCATTGCTTCAAGGAATTTATCTTGATCGCCGCTGAATATATTGTCCGTCTTTGATTTGCCGCCGCTGTGAATCCACCCCTTGCCCTCACTTGAGGCAATTCCTATTGACATATTTTTAATAGCCCCGCCATATCCCGCCATTGCATGGCCTTTGAAATGCGCAAGACAAATAAACGAATCGTAGTTTTCAAGATGAGCGCCCACATAGTTTTCATGAATTGTCGCATTTTCCGCATTTACGGGAATTTCAAGAGAGCCTTCCTCATCCATAATGTCAACACCGGCAATTTCGGTATAGCCATGCTCCTCGGCTACCTTTTTATGCAATGCCGTTTCGGCGCGTCTGCCGCCGTATGCCGTATTACACTCAACAATCGTTCCGTCTACAGATTGTACCAGATTTTTTATAAGCTCCGGTCTCAGATAATTGCTGTCAGGCGGCTCTCCCGTGGATATTTTAACTGCAACATTGCCCTCCGGTGTGAAATTGAGTTTTTCATAAATTGCCACAAGCGCCTCCGGTGTTATTTTCGTTGTCATATACACGACAGGCGCGTCCGCATCATCGGTTTTATTGATCGACTCTTGTTCCGGCACATCTTCCGACGCTTCGGGTATCCGGATAGCTTCACCGGCGGGTACTGTTACGGTTACCGTTTGAGTAGCTTCATCCCAGCCCACCGTAAATTTAAAACTCTCTGCGATAAAACGTATCGGGAGCATTGTTCTGTCGTTTATTATCGCAGGCGCTGCGTCAAGCTCGCTTGCTTCATCGTTCAGGTACGCCGTAGTCGAATCAATCGTAAGACGTATCGCGTCGCTGTTATATGAAAGCGTTGTCGTCTGCGTATTTTGCTCCCAATCTACCGTACCGCCGACCGCTTCAATAATTGCCCTTATCGGAACAAGAGTTCTGTCATTGACAATAACAGGCGTAGTTCCGCGTCCCGGATCGATCTCCGACGTTTGACCGTTTACTGTCATATTCGGATCGTTCAGCCGTAATGTGATTACGGTATTCGCATCGGCTGCCGGAGACGAATCGTTTTTGTTATCCAATACCGCAAATGCGGCAAAAGCAATACATATCATTGCTATGACGATAACAAATGCAACGCCTTTTTTGAAATTAAGAGTTTTCTGCATTTCGTAACCTCCTTTTTCATTTTCTCATTTATTTTATTTACCTTGCGGGTAAGACGCTCTTTTTATACAGTTACCGCATCGCAAAGCGGGAATATATCATATATACTGCTCCACAGGAAGAATTTATCTCCTATCGCAGCGTTTATATCCTGCGTTTCAGCGTCAAGAATTTTAACGTTTGTCAGCACTCCGTCCGAGTATGACGCATGAATTAAAACCGCGTTTGCTTCAAGACCACTGATTGTAAGCGTACCGTTTTTATATGACATTGTTACATTCCGGTCCGGACGCTCCGTCGGCGTTTCGCTTGGCTGCTCCGTTTCCGTCGGTTGATCGGTGTCAATATCGACAAATTGATAACTTCTGCTTCCCAGCCCGATTTCAACTGCGTGTTCCGGCGTGTGCAAACCGTTTTGTCTTTCAATACGCCGTACAAGCGACGCACCGTCGCCGTCCTTCTGCGCATAAATCAGGTCAAGACACGCTTGGTCAAGCGCAACCGGGTCGTATGACGCCAAAATACCTATGTCGTGCATATCCGGCTCTGACGGGTATCCGCTGCAGTCGCAGTCAACCGACAAACGGTTCATTACGTTTATATATACCACCTTGCCGTTAAAGAAATCAATAACGCTGCTTGTTGCATCACCCATCGCTTCAAGGAACGCGTCCTGATCGCCGCTGAAAATATTGCCTGTCTTTCTCGTACCGCCGCTGTGAATCCAACCCTTGCCTTCGCTTGACGCAATTCCTATTGACATATTCTTAATTGCGCCGCCGTAGCCTGCCATTGAGTGTCCTTTAAAATGCGACAATGTGATAAGCGAACCATAATTTTTAAGATTAGCGCCCACATAGTTTTTATGAATTATCGCTCCCTTCGCGTTTACGGGAATTTCAATCGAACCGTTCTCATCCATAATATCAACGTCTGCAATTTCTGTAAAGCCGTGATCCTCGGCTACCTGCTTATGCAGTGCAGTTGAAGAACGTCGTCCGCCATAAGCAGTATTACATTCTACAATCGTACCGTCCACACCCTGCACCAAATCCTTTATAAGTTCAGGTCTGAGATAGTTACTGTTGGGCGGCTCACCCGTAGATATTTTAACAGCCACATTGCCTTCTGCTTCAAAGCCGAGAGTTTCATATATACGAACAAGTGATTCCGGAGTTATTTCCGTTGTCATATATACAGCCGGTGCATTCGGATCGTTTGTTTGATATTCCGCGTCAACAGCATAAACCACGGTCTTATTTTCTGTTTTTGTGAAAGCTGTAAATCCCACGCATATCGTCACGATTGCCGTAAGAAAGACCATCGCCTTTTTGAAACTTGCTGTTTTTGTCATTTTCTTGTCCTCCTTAATCTTTAAATTTTTATTATATTTATTCACCGAGAGAAAATACAGCTGTGATACTGCCGCTTCCAAGCGCTTCTCTCCGGTCCGGCAAATCGTCGATTCATCCTATTTTGACTCCACGAATTTGAACCATGGAACATAACTATTTGATTTCCCTGATAAAGTACAATATCTCCTGCTGTGGCAGTAATTTGATGATTATCGGTAGTAAGACTTCTTCCGAGCGATCCGACCTTTTCAAAGCCTGCATAGTCGCTCATATTGACAGAGACAGGCGCCTCTTTCACCATTTCAACAAGTTCACGGGTTGCAGCTTGGTCGTAAAACTTCGTTTTACCGGTCACCTATGCAACCGAGAAAAACACTCGTTTTCCT
>JAFLUR010000025.1 GCA_022508725.1 Oscillospiraceae bacterium | reverse complement strand
CCGGGAGGATAATCGCGAAGCTTCAAAAACAGATGTAAAGAATTTCGGCGATCTTATGAAAAATATCGGAAAAAAATAACACATATGCAATAATAAGCCTGTGCAGACTCGATTTTGAGGGGTTCCGCGCAGGCTTATTTTTTTGTCCGGCATTACGGAGGCGCCGGGACTTTTTTATTATTCCTTAAACAGCATATCCGCGACCTCGCACACATCTCCCGCTCCCATTGTAAACACAATGTCGCCCTCGCCTATTTCCCTTTTGAGCAGCTCCGCAATTTCTTCAAAGCTTTCCACATATCTGACCCTAACGCCCCGCGCGGCAATATCCTCCGCCAAGCGCTCGGGGCTTGTTCCGTCAAATTCTTCTCTCGCCGCATATATATGCGTTATAATCAGCTCGTCAACATTATCGAAGCTCTCGGTAAACTCTTTCCAAAGCGTTCTTGTTCTCGAATAGGTGTGCGATTGGAACACACACCACAGCTTATTTCTTTCGAACCTCTGTGCCGCCTCAAGCGTTGCCCGTATCTCGGTCGGATGATGCGCGTAATCATCTATTATGACCGCGCCGTTATATTCGCCTCTTTTTTCAAATCTCCGTTTTACGCCCCTAAATTCCTCTATTCCGGCTGCCGCCCTGCCTATATCCGCCCCGAGCCGGTCGCACACCGCAACGGAGGCAAGCGTATTCAGGACATTGTGCATTCCCGGCACATTAAGAGCCGGCGAACAGAGCCTTTCGCCGTTTTTATATACGTCAAACGCCGGAAATCCGCCCTTGAACACTATATTCCCGGCATAATAGTCGCACTTATCCGAAAGTCCGTAGGTAACGACATTCAAATCCCGCCCCGCAAGAGCCTTTTTGATATTTTCATCCTCTCCGCAGGCTATAACGCATCCCCCGTCTTTTGCAAACCTCGTAAGAGACGCAAATTTTGCAAAGCTGTTTATTATATCATCCAGATCTTTAAAAAAGTCAAGATGATCCGCCTCAATGTTCGTTATAAGAGCTATCGACGGAAAAAATTCGAGGAAGCTGTTTGAATACTCGCACGCCTCGGTTATAAACAGCTCATTCCCCCCCGTGCGTATATTTCCGCCTATTAAGTCAAGCTCACCGCCTATGCTTATTGTCGGATCCATGCCGCATTTCATAAACGCGTGTGAAAGTATCGATGTTGTGGTGGTTTTTCCGTGTGTTCCGGCTATGCACACGCTGTTTTTGTATTTCCGCATGATCGACCCCAGACATTCCGCGCGGGTGATAACAGGCTTTCCGGACGCTCTCGCCGCCCGCATTTCCGGATTATCCTCGTGCATTGCCGCGGTATACACAATAAGCTCCGCGCCGTCCGTATTTTCCGCGCGCTGACCTATGTAAACCTTTATTCCCAGCTTTTGCAGCTTTTCGGTTATATGGCTCTCGGTCCTGTCCGACCCCGACACCGTATAGCCGTTTTTCAACAAAATCTGCGCAAGTCCGCTCATGCTTATACCGCCTATTCCTATAAAATGAATATGCGCGTTTTTACTTATACTTTCAAAATCAAAATATGACATAATAACACATTCCTTCCGTTACAAACCGACAAATCAATCATTATCTATTATTATATATCAAAACGAGCGAAATTAAAATATCTTTCTTAAAATTTTATAATTTATACAAAAACGCACTTCCGATATCGAAAAAATATGACAAAGTGCCGTCAAAACCGGCAATTTCCGATATTCACACTCCATTATTGTTTCGCAAAGCAAAAAAAGCGCACCGTATGCCTTTCGCAAAACGTTACGCTTTTTTTAGGAAACACTGATTTAAAGGTAATCCAAAAAATAATTTACGAAAAAATATACGCTGATTCCGGGTTGCATGGGTGCGCAGTAAAACGGAAGTTTACGACCAACCCCGGTCTGCATGGGTGCGCAGTAAAACGGAAGTTTACGACCAACCCCGGTGCTAAAAATTATTTTTTGATATTGGGATTTATTCAGTGTTTCCTTAATTCCGAATTTCAAAAAAACACATATTATTTAATTTTCCGGTTTCTGTTCCTCTCCGAGAACAACGGTTATGTCTATAAGCTCACCGTCACGCATGACCGTCAACACCATGGTGTCACCCGGCTTTTTCGCGTCGCGCATCTCATTTAATACGTCTCTGTTCTTGACCGCCGTTCCGTCCGCTTTTATTATCAGATCGCCTACCTTAATGCCTGCTTTTTCCGCGGCTCCGCCCTTTGCCACTTCCGCCACGGACAGACCGTAATTCGTATTTGAAACCGATATTCCGACCAGCGGTCTGCCCGAAACATATCCGTTTGATTTAAGATTGTCTATGATCGGTTTTGCCTCGGATATTGCAATTGCAAATCCCAATCCCTCAACTCCGGATGTGGAAAGCTTTACCGTATTGATACCTATGACCTCGCCGTATTGATTAACCAGCGCTCCGCCCGAATTTCCGGGATTTATCGCCGCATCGGTCTGAATAAGAGTAAGACTCTTGCTGCCGATATTGAGCTTACGGTTTACCGCACTCACAACACCTGCCGTAACCGAACCCGCAAGCTCCTGACCGAGCGGATTTCCTATAGCCACGGCAAGCTCTCCCGCCTTTGCCGTAGTGGAATCGCCCAAAACCGCCGCTGGCATATCCGTTCCCGCCACCTTCAAAACCGCCAAGTCGGTTTTTTCATCCGCGCCCACGATCTCCGCCGCAAGCTCCGTACCGTCATTCAGAATGACCGTGACCTCGGTCGCTCCCTCTATAACATGGTTATTCGTCACAATATATCCGTCGGAGGAAATAATAATACCCGAACCGCTGCCCTGCTCTACCACATTGCCCTCCGTTGACGGGTCCTGATAATAATAGTACCTGCCCGAAAACGGATCGTAAAATCTCTTGGGCTCGACCTTAGCCTTATTTATGACACCCACAACACTCGGTCCGACCTTCTCGGCTATCTGCGCCGCGGTAAGCACCTTCTTTCCGAAATTGTTCGACATCTGCGTAAGACCCATATCATCGCCGCCGGTATCCTGCGTCTGCATCTGTGTGCCTATACCGGCATTATTGCCGCCGGTATCACCGCCGTCGTTGTTATTCGCTTTAAGAACAAACGAAAACATCGCTCCCGTGCATATGCTCGCCGCCAAAGCGGAAGATATGCATGCCGCGGTTATTTTGCCCATCGTCATTCCCTTTTTGTTTTTTCCGCCGTTCTCCATACTGTCCACATAGTTTTGATAATCATTGTAATCCATAAATAAAACCTCTTTCCCAAAGCCGCGGCAAACCGTATTTATGCCGCCGCGAAAATTTTTTGCAAAGTCTTTTATAAAGGATAAAGACAAAAGCAGGTCGGACCGACCGCAAGAGCCTTGATCTTTTTTCTGTAATATATAATAAACCTTCTCTTTGATATTATTGTGATAATAAAGTAAATTTTATTTGTTATTTTTATGAATAAATTATGAATACACGGTGCATATTTCATATTTCACATTATATATGAATATCTATTTAACAGACATTTAAGGAGAGTGATTTGTTTTGAAATTCTATGTAGTAAACATACGTCTGATTTTATCGGTAATCCTTCTTTCCGCGCTTGCCGCCGGGTTTATCGTAAGCGGACGTTATATCGCCGCCTCATCGTCACCCAAAGAGATACCCGTTTATTGCGTCGATACCGAAAAAAATGAAATATCGATCACCTTTGACTGCGCGTGGAGTGCCGACGATATCGACTCCGTAATCGAAACTCTTGCAAAATACAACTGTCCCGCAACATTTTTCGCCGTAGGCGACTGGGTGGAAAAATACCCCGATGCCGTGAAAAAGCTCAGCGAAAACGGTCATACCGTCGCAAATCATTCCTATTCGCACGCTCATTTCAACAATCTTACCGCCCAACAAATGCTGTCCGATATGGATAAATGCGATTCGCTCATAGAATCCGTTACGGGCAAAAGACCCGTCCTTTTCCGCGCTCCGTACGGCGAATACAACGACACTCTTATCCGCCAATGCGGGAATACCGGACGGTTTTATATACAATGGAGCGTTGACAGCCTTGACTGGACTGATATTTCCGCCGATGAAATATATAACCGCGTTGTTCAAAAAACCAAGCCCGGCGATATTATTCTGTTCCACAACGGCACAAAATATACAAAGGACGTTCTTCCCCGTATTCTCGAAAAGCTTTCGGAAAATTATACATTCACGCTTACCGAAAATATGATATATAAGGATAATTATACCATAGATCACACCGGCAGGCAACACAAAAACAAATAAAAATATCCGACCGTCCTTGACAATTTTCATTTATTATTGTATTATTAAAAACAGATACTATCAACTTGATAATCCGATGGGTTTGAGAGCGGAAAGGCAGTGAAAATTGTATGGATAAAAGAATACTATCGAGATTGGGAAAAGAGCTGCTGTTTTTTGACGGCGCAATGGGCAGTATGCTCCAGAAACGCGGTCTCGGCGGCGGTGAAATACCCGAAAATCTCAATATATCGTCCCCCGGACTTATAAAGGATATTCACAGGGAATATCTGCTTGCGGGCTGCGATATAATTACGACAAACACATTCGGCGCAAATCCGCTTAAAGCCGAATTCGATTATCCCCTCGAGGATATTATAAAGGCTGCCGTGAATATTGCGCGCCTTGCCGCGGATGAGGTCGGCGGCAAGGAAAGATATGTCGCATTTGACACGGGACCTACCGGAAAGCTGCTTGAACCGCTCGGCGACCTCAGCTTTGACGACGCATACAGCGCCTTTGCTTATGTATGCTCAGAAGCCGAAAAGGCAGGCGCGGATATAATACTCATAGAAACCATGTCCGACACAAAGGAGGCAAAAGCCGCCGTTCTTGCCGCCAAAGAAAATACCTCCCTGCCGGTATTCTGCACAATGACCTTCGATAAAAACAAAAAAACGCTTACCGGCGCCGACGCGCTTATAATGACGTCGATTTTGGAGGGATTGGGCGCGGATTGTATCGGCGTAAACTGCGGCTACGGACCGGATGTTATAGCCGAAATAATGAAAGAGCTTCAAGATGCCGCATCGATCCCGATAATGGCGCAGCCGAACGCGGGACTGCCGGCAATAGAAAACGGGCAGACCGTATATATGGTCGGTCCGGATGAATTCGCGGACGGGCTTTTTGAAATAGCAAAGCTCGGAACAAGCGTGCTGGGGGGCTGCTGCGGAACCACTCCGGAGCATATCCGCGCCGCCGTAAAAAAATGCGCGGGCATAAAGCCGTCCGTAACCGAGAAAAGCTATTCTGTCGTAACTTCATATTCACAGGCGGTTTTTGTCGGCGATATACCGCTTATCGTCGGCGAGAGGATAAATCCCACGGGAAAGAAAAAGCTGAAAGAGGCTCTGCGCGAGGGAAATATGTCCTATATCCTCGAAGAGGCAACCGCACAGCGTGACGCCGGCGCGCATATCCTTGACGTAAACGTCGGACTTCCGGAAATAGACGAAAAGGAAATGATGGTAAAGACGATAACCGCCCTGCAATCGGTCACAAATCTTCCCTTGCAGGCAGACAGCTCCGAACCGCCGGTCATAGAGGCGGCGCTGCGTCAATACAACGGCAAGGCTCTGATAAATTCGGTAAACGGAAAACGGGAGGTAATGGAGGCGGTATTTCCGATCGTCAAGAAATACGGCGGCATGATAATCGCGCTTACCCTTGATGAGGACGGAATACCCCAAACGGCGGAGGGACGTTTGCGTATAGCGGAAAAGATAGTTCAAACCGCCGAAAGCTACGGCATCAAACGCAGGGATATCGTGATAGACGCTCTTACCCTTACGGTGAGCGCACAGCAAAAGGAGTCGGCGGAAACGATAAAGGCGCTTAAAATGATAAAGGAGAAGCTTGGCGTGAAAACCATTCTCGGCGTGTCGAATATATCGTTCGGACTTCCCTGCCGTGAGGTCATAAGCTCAGCGTTCTTTGCCCTCGCGCTCGGCAGCGGACTCGATCTGTGTATAATAAACCCCCTCTCCGATCTTATGATGAACAGCTATTATTCCTACTGCGCCCTTGCCGGATATGACGAGAACTGCGAAAAATATATAAGCGTGTACTCAAACACGACCGTTTCGTCCTCCGCTTCTTTGGTGAGAAAAGCCGATGAAACGAAAAAAAGAAAATCTCTCGGAAACGAAAAGGCGGACAGGCTGTTCGATATAATCGTAAACGGACTTTCATCTCTTTCGTTTGAGCAAACCGACGCTTTGCTTGCACAAATGCAGCCGCTCGATATAATAAACAATGTGCTTGTGACCGCTCTCGACGCGGTGGGCGCAGAATTCGAAAAGGGGAGTATGTTCCTGCCGCAGCTTATGAAGAGCGCCGAAACGGTCAAAAATTCCTTTGAGGCGATAAAGCTTTATATGGAAAAAAGCGGCTCGAACCGGGAATCGAGGGGCAGGATATTGATAGCCACCGTAAAGGGCGATATACACGACATAGGCAAAAATATCGTAAAGGTGCTGCTCGAAAACTACGGCTATGACGTGCTTGATCTCGGCAAGGACGTTGCGCCCGAGGTTATCGTTGACACGCTTAAACGCGAAAATATTCACCTGTGCGGTCTCAGCGCGCTTATGACTACGACCGTTGTAAGCATGGAGGACACCATAAAGGCAATACGCGCGGAAGGGCTTGACGTGCGCGTATTTGTCGGCGGCGCGGTCCTTACGCAGGAGTACGCGGATATGATAGGCGCGGATTTTTACGCAAAGGACGCCCTTGCATCGGTAAACTATGCAAACAGTTTTTTTACGGGGAAATAATCTATGAACAAAAAAACGGTAAAAAACGTATTGCCCGGCTCCGCCGCCGAAGAGGCCATGATAGAACCGGGAGATATAATTGTAAGTATAAATGATCACGAATTTCGCGATATTGTGGAATACCGCTATCTTGTATCCGAGCCGGAGCTGAAAATAGAGGTTCTGAAAAAGGACGGCACGACCGAAATTATCGAAATGATAACCGATTACGAGGAGCCGGGCATTGAATTTGAAACGGGACTTATCGACGACGCGCAGAGATGCCGCAACAAGTGTATATTCTGCTTTATAGACCAGCTCCCCAAAGGGATGCGCGACACGGTATATTTCAAGGACGACGATACGCGTCTTTCCTTTCTTCAGGGAAATTATGTCACTCTTACCAATATGAGTGACGATGACATCGACCGTATGATACAAATGCGTGTATCTCCGATAAATATATCGGTGCATACGACAAATCCCGAATTGCGGATAAAAATGCTTAATAACCGCAATGCCGGCAGGGTATATGAAATAATGCGGCGGTTTGCGGAAAATAAAATGCATATGAACTGTCAGATAGTCCTTTGTCACGGCTATAACGACGGCAGGGAGCTCAAACGCACAATAAACGACCTTGAAGCTCTTTATCCGTATATACACAGCGTATCGGCGGTTCCGGTAGGTCTTACCCGATACAGGGAGGGGCTTTGCGAACTTGCTGCGTTCGATAAGGAAAAATCCCGCGCTGCTTTGGATATTATCACCGAGGCGCAGGAGAGAATTTACAAAAAGCACGGAACGAGATTTATATACGCCTCGGACGAGCTTTATCTTAACGGCGGTCTGCCGATACCCGAAAGCGATGCGTATGAGGGATTTCCTCAATTGGAAAACGGCGTCGGACTTATCGCGAGTATGCGCGATGAAGTAAAAGAGGCTGTAACATTGATAAAACGCGGAAAAAAAAGGCGGAGGCGCGTTATTATCGCGACCGGTGAGCTTGCTTTCGGATTTATACGGGAGATGGCGGATATTGTGCAATCCGCCGCCGACGGCGTTAGGGTAGACGTGTATGCCGTCAAAAACAACTTTTTCGGCGGCGGAGTAAACGTTGCCGGACTCGTTTGCGGCGGCGATATCATACAACAGCTCGACGGCAAAATTCCGGACGCCGATATTATGCTTATCCCGTCCGCCATGCTCCGCAGCGGTGAGGAGGTTTTCCTCGATGACACGACCCTCGGCGACGTATCGGAAAAGCTCGGAATCGAAATCCGCCCCTGTGAAAACGACGGCTTTGATTTTGTCGAGGCTGTATTGGGCGAAGAGCTGTTTTGACACCGAACAGGCTCTGAGAAAACACCGGTGTTTAACAATCAAAAAAAATTTCCGCAAAAATTTGAATTTTCCGCTTGCGCAAACCGCGAAATTCCGCGTCACAAAACTTGCTCGGTCGTAACCGAGAAAAACACGCGTTTTCCCGCGGTTTTTTTATTGACTTTCACGGCTTGTTTCATCGCATAATTATTCAGTATTTCCTTAATGAAACAATATTATCCCAAATAAATTTAAAAAATCCGCGCAAAATAATTATGCGGCGTTGATAAAGCGAACCGCAATACGAAATATTGAGGGGAAATTTATGAAAAAGACATTATTATCGTCCGCCGCCGCGCTGTTCTTTATTTTAAGCGCTTACAGCGTATCGGCGGAGACTGTTTCGCACACCGTCGTATCGGGGGAAAGTATGTGGAAAATCGCGGTTAAATATAAGGTGGGACTGAGCGAGATAATTGCCGCAAACCCGCAAATCTCAAATCCCGCTCTTATCTATCCCGGCGATAAGCTGAAAATACCTCTTACCGATACCGCCGTAACCGACTATGAAACCGAGGTCGTAAGACTTGTAAATGAAATAAGGGTAAAAAACGGTCTGAGTAAGCTTAAGCAGAATTGGGAGCTTTGCCGTGTTGCACGCTATAAGAGTCAGGATATGAAGGATAAAAATTATTTTTCACATACAAGTCCGACTTACGGCAGTCCGTTTGATATGATGAAAAGATTCGGAATAAGCTACAGAACGGCGGGGGAAAATATAGCAAAGGGACAATCGACGCCTCAGGCAGTGGTAAACGCATGGATGAATTCTTCCGGACACCGGGCGAATATTCTTAATTCGTCGTTTACCGAAATAGGCGTGGGATATGTAAAAAGCGGAAATTATTGGACGCAAATGTTTATCGGATAATTCCGCCGGCTGCGCTCAATGCGGTAAACGCGGGGTTTTATACACACTGTTATCCGGATAATTCTCCGAAAAATCCACAATTTATCCGCATACGCCATGTATAATGAACCCATAGCCGCATTATCCCTGCGAATAATCCCGGATAATCTCGGGAAAAGCAAAAAAATGCACTCCGAAAGGAGTGCATTTTAATTGCAAGTGAATTATTCAGCAGGATTTGCCACAACCCAAGGTCTCATATTCGCATCCCAGTAGAATATCCTGTGGACATCCGTATTTTCTTCAACCTGAGGAATTGCATTATATGTTATTTCCACATTTTCGAGAGCGCCGCCTTCATCATATGTAGCTTCATACTTGATCCACTCACTGACTTCACTGTTCTCTTTTACCGTAATTGTAACGGTAATATCTTCAGTTACGCTTTCTATTGTGTATACACCGTCAACCGCTTCAAGCGCTGTTTCGCCGGCTTTTACTTCCACGATCTCATATCCCTCTGCGGGAGTCACCGTAAAGCTTATCGAATCGCCCTCTTTTACGTCTGTGCTTGTAACGGTCTTACCGTTGACAGCTGCCGATGCATTTTCGCCCTCAAAGGTTACCGTATATGTCGCTCTGTCATCGAATACCGTTGTGATCGTAACCGTAGTATCCGCCGATACGTTCGGTAATGTATATACGCCGTCAACCGCTTCAAGTACGGTATCGCCGGCTTTTACCTCCGTAACCAAATAGTCGGCTGCGGGAGTTACCGTGAATTTTACGGATTTTCCTTCTCTTACGATCTTGCTTGTAACGACCTGACCGCCGACCGTTACCGCCGCATTTTCGCCCTCAAAGGTTACCGTATACTTTTCAGCCGTTGCGATTTCTTTAAGAGAGTCTATGATATATTCCGCAATCAAATCGCCCAGCTCTTTGGTATAGTGGTTATGATCGGGATACCAGCTCTGTACAATATCAATAACTTTTTCCGGAGCTTTGTAACCCACATTGACACTGTTAGCCGTATTGGCTTTATCCAAATCATCCGTTGTAAGACTGTTGAAATAATTCTCGCCCCATGTTCCCACGTCGATATACTCAAGATCGTATTTTTCGGCAAGTGATTTCAGGAACTTAACTCTGCCGTCTGCGGCCCTCGAAACGTTAAAGCCGTTCGCTTCGCTGTAGCTTCCTCCGTTACTGAGATTCGGACCGTCCGGAGTGTGTGAAAGAATTACCGGAACAGCGCCTCTTTGGATAACACCCTGTACATAGTAGTATTCCATAAGCTTCTCATACGGCTCGCCGCTTTCACCGTTAATACCCATATTGATCGTTACATAATCGCCCGGAGCCACAGCAAGAAGAACCGCTTCCAATCTTGCCTGAACATAGTAGTTTGCGGAGTTACGTCCCGCCATACCGTGGTTGCTGTATGCAGAGAATACATCGCTGTACATATTCTGCGTTACGCAGTTGCCCCAGCTTGCATATACTCTTTCATCTACCCACTTTGTCGGATCGGCAGCCTGAGCGGCTTTATCGGTATTGTAATTGGAATAATGTCCGCTGTTGTTTGTTGTGGAGTCGCCGATCGAATATATTGCCGGCTTTGAACCGGACGGATTTACGGCTATTTGCGATATTTGCAATGTTGAGATGCTTGAATTCTCATTAAATGTCAAATCAAGTATACCGTCGCACACAGCCACCTTGAATGAGCTTCCGCTCTTTGATATTCCCGTAGCCGAACCCGAAACGGCTTCCGAAAGCATGGATTTGCTTGTGGTTGAAACGGTCACCGTATAGTTTCCGTTCGGAACCTTTACTTTCATTGTATAAGCGGATGTTCCGGTTACATTTGAAGGAGTGGCATCGGTTGCCTCTGTGTCGGTAAGTCCTTCGATTGACTCAAAACCGTAACCCGCGTTATCATTGTATACGGTAGACGCCTTTACAGCGGTATAGCCCTCTTCCGGCTCATCCGTACCGAAAGCGAACGTCATACCGTGAATGTTTACTTTTACTCTGTTTGTAAGACCCTCCGCGTTTTCAGCCTGCACATATACCATTGCCGGAGAAGCGCCCGCCTCGACCGTCAGCACGCCGTCCTCAAAGGTCACGCCTTTTATATTCGCTTCCGATGTGCCTGTGCTGTTTAGGAGCTTGTATGTAATCACATCCTCGCCTTCGATGGGATCACCGTTGCCTGTTCTTGTTTCAGCCTTAAATTCGTTTACTACATCGTCCTCGCCGTCAAACGGTATTGTTACGCTTGAAACCGACTTTGTAAACGCAACGTTATTTGCCGATGTTATAAATCTTATTGTTTTCTTTGCCTGTGCCGCGCCTCTTGTCGCAACGATAACCACATCTCCCGACGCCGCACCCTGTGAAACGGTCAGAGTTGCCGTCTGGGGACCTGTCGATTCAATCAACGCGTTAGCGACTTCGCCGTCCTCAAACGACCATGTTACCTCGCCTGTGGCTTCAAGACCGTCGGCTGTCATCATTTCCGCCGACAAATCGAGAGTTTCGGGCTCCGCGCCGTCCTCCTCGGGTACTCTGATCGCCTCGGCAGCCGTATTTATTGTCATACTTTTAACTGTCGGTGTGTAAATTCTGACGTTTCTTATACCCACCGGCGAACCGTTCATTGAGAATACGCTCGGAGACGCTTCTTCATCCGATGCCTGCATTCCGGTATCGCCTATGAACTTACCGTTCATATCGTAAAGCTTTACATAATACTGCTGTATCGATTTATCATACGAAGCAATGACCTTATACCATATATTGCCATCCGCCGCAACGCCCTCTATCGACTTTGTGCCGCCCGTATAGCTTGCCGCGGTATTTTCCGGATTGCTTCTGGTCGTTCCCGTGTTTACCTTGCTTCCATCGAAAGAAAGCTCAAAAGCGGAACGATAATTTTTTGCGGAATTATTGGGTGTGCTGCTCGCATAAACAAAGCTTGAACCGCTTGTGGGAAGCACCTCAAACTCGAATATCATCTGAGAAGAGGTTGCGCCGACCGTGATTCCCGATGTGGTCGAACCGCTGCCGCCGTGGCTGTCAAGCTCCAGATATTTATTGCCGTTGTCATCCTTCTTAAACGTAAGTGTTCTCGCACCGTTGGAACCGACACTCGCCCAATGCGCAATCAACGGATCCACATCACCTATTGCGCCGTTTGTTATCGTATATCCCACGAGAGAATCCGGATAGATGTTCCAGTCTGTCGGATAACCGTCCGGATAAAGTTGACCGGCAACCGACACCGACGGATTTATAACAAACTTATAGTCTCTCGATATAACCGTATCTCCCTGTGTTACGGTAGCTGTCAGGATGCAGTAATATGTGCTTACGCCGTTCTTTATTTCGATGCTGCCCGAAGCCTTTCCGTCGTCAAAGTTCCAGCCCACATATCCGTCATCCGTTTCGGTACCCTTATGAGTCCAAACAATACTGTCGCAGTTTTCCTCGGTAAACGGTTCGTCTGATTTTGTACCGGTAAGCTTAAGCTCAACAGGGAAATCCTTTACTTCACCGTCTCCTTCGGGCGGAATGATCGTCACACCCGGAGTTGTCTTAAACTCTACGTCTTTAAGCTCGTTCGCGGCGTCGGGATCAACTTCCCTGAAAGCCGTCAAATTATCGATGTAGAAATATTCATCTGCTCCGCCCGCACTTAATTGTACTATCAACTGATTGGGAACCTGACTGTTTCTGAATCCCATCTCGCCCTGTGATGCCACAGCATTTGCCGCTGTTTTCTTTTCTGTGTATTCGTCCCTGTCATATACTTTAAACGATATTGTTCCGCTTCCTTTGTTACAGTCTTTGATAGTCGCAAGAATGGTATACCACCTATCCATATCCAAGTCGCCGGCTTTACCGTTCTGACCGCCGCCGCCGCCGTATACCCAGCCGAGCGGAACTTTTGTGCCGCTTGTGGCGCCCTGAACTTTAATTGCGGTCGAACCCGCTTTTCCGAATACAAATGCCGCTCCGTTCGTATTCTTGTCAGCCGTGCCGCCTGTAAGGGCGACCGGGAAATTAACGTCCATTTCAAACTGAACATCACCGTCACTCACACCGGGGAATTCACTGAAATTAATCGATGCGCCTTGCTTTACCTTCAATATTTTGTTTGTTTCGTTACCGGGCTCATCTATAACTTCGGCATTTGCAGGCGCCGTGTACTCGTCAAACGTCTGCGTCCATGTATCCTCTCGAACAAGCGCCGCGCTTGCCGGCAAAACAAAGGTCATTGACGCAAATACAGATACCGCCGATGCCAATGCGATGATCCTTTTGAAAAGTTTGCTCTTCATTTTTTAATTTCTCCTCTCTCTTTATATACATTTTGCAAAATCGGAACCACACGTCCCGTCCGGGCGAAGCCGCAAAAGCCGCCGCGTCCGTTTCGACATTTCTTACTTTTTTACATCTCCTTTCCGTACTCTCGGAATATCCGAAAAAACCCTCATTCCGACAAGCGAGGCGGCAAATCAAAATGTGATATATGCAACCTGTCCCGTCTGCCGAATAAAGTAATACTATTATAA
>JAFLUR010000249.1 GCA_022508725.1 Oscillospiraceae bacterium | reverse complement strand
GGTCGTTATGGATATTGAGGGGACCCGATACCGCTCTGTTTACCGCCGCCAAAACTATGGGAAGTCTGTCCGATGCGGCTATGTAAAGCATTTCCCACATATATGCAAGACCGTTTGAGCTTGTGGCAGTCATGGTTCTTGCGCCGGCAGCTTCCGAACCGATACAAGCGGACATAGCGCTGTGCTCCGATTCAACGGGAATAAATTCGGTATCCACCAGACCGTCGTTTACAAATGACGCAAAATACTGCGGCACCTCTGTTGACGGAGTAATGGGAAATGCGGCAACAACATCGGGGTTGATCTGACGCATAGCGACAGCAACAGCCTCATTACCGCTTAATCTATCTCTTTTTGCCATCTTTAAATTACCTCCTTAATTAACCTTCTTTAGTCATCGAAAGAGCTCCGAACGGACACTGATTTGCACAGACTCCGCATCCCTTGCAATGATCATAGTCTATACCCGTCATTTTTCCGTCATCGATTTTTATTGATGAGTCGGGACATACCGGAAAGCATATAAAGCACTGCTTGCACTTTTCGGAATCCCAAACGGGACGATCGCTTCTCCAATCGCCTGTTATTGTATCTGTCGCACTTCCGGGGATCGTGATGTTGCCTGCCGGAGTTATATCCTTCCATGAAACGTTATTGATATCGGGCCATGTTATCTTTTTCATAATCCCTTTACCTCCTCCATTGACATTTTGAGAGCATTCATATTTCCTTCGATAACCTGCGGTTTTGAAGCAAATTTATGTTTAAACGATCCTTCCATATCCTTGATAAATTCATCAACATCCATTATGCCCGTGACCTTTATAACGGCTGCAAGCATCGGAGTGTTAGGGAAATATTTTCCGAGACATTTAACCGAGATTTCTCTTGCGTCTATGGTGCAAACCTTGCCTTTGTAATCTCCGAGCTTCGAACGGATCTCATCCGGTGTTTTGTTTGTGTTGATGATAATGCCGCCCTCTTCGCTCAAACCCGACGTAACGGCGACCGAATCGATCAATGTTTCATCAACGACCACCACATAATCGGGTTCGTAAATATTGCTGTGGACCGTAATAGGCTCATCGCTTATTCTGTTATACGCGGTAATGGGCGCTCCCATACGCTCCGGACCGTACTCCGGAAATCCCTGTATGTATTTGCCGGTATTGAAGGCCGCGTCCGCCAAAAGAAGCGACGCCGTCTTGGCACCCTGACCGCCTCTGCCATGCCATCTTATTTCTACAACTTGTGACATATAAGGTTCCTCCTGTTAAAAAAAATTATTTATCCGGCTTTTTCGCAAAAGCCGCTGACGAGAATAATTATATCAACTTTTTTTCGCCGTGTCAAGCGGTTTAAGGTAATACGTCCCAAAAATTTTAATGAAAAACAGAAAGCAATAAAAATTATTATGCGCAATATGGATTTTTGTTAGTTTTTAAAATCCGCCGCCGTGCGGACCGGCAGCAAAAAATGCTTATAATGCGTAATATATAAAAATATATAAATATTAAAAAAAATTTAAATATTTCTCTTGCAAAATGTATAAAAAAAGTTTATTATATAATCAAGGATATTTTTTGTTGCTAAGGATATTTTTTTATTTAACAGTTGGGAGGCACATATTATGATCAGTAAAACATTTCAGAATATATTGACACAGATGACGGAGGTTTTTCCGAAAAGATTCGGGATTGCCGATTCTCAGGGTCTCATACTCGCGTCTCACGGCGCGGAACCGAGCTCCGATCTTATAGACGATCTCATCTATGCGATACCGAACAATGACACGGTGTTTTTCAAGCACGGATATACCGTAAGGGCGATTTCCACAAAACCCCATCCGGAGTTTATAGTTTATGTCGAGGGTACCGATGATGTGTCAAGATACTGCTGCTGCGCAATAGCGGTCGCCGCAAGCAATGTACGCTATTATTATGACGAAAAATACGATAAAACAAGCTTTATGCAGAATATAATCTTTGATAATCTTCTTCCGTTCGATCTTCATCAGAAAGCAAAGGAGCTTCATGTGGATATAAATACCCCGCGCGCGGTATTTTATATAAAGGTCCTTGAAAAGGGAGAAAAAGGAATATTTGAAGTTGTAAGCAATATGTTCCCGGATAAGGAAAAGGATTTTATTATAAATATAGACGCGGATAATCTTGTTCTTATAAAAGAAATGCGCGAAACATCGACGTCGGCGGATCTTGACGTTATCGCCCATGATATTGCCGACATGCTCAGCTCCGAAACAATGACACAGGTCCTTATCGGAATAGGCACCATATCCGAGAATATCAACAATCTTAACAATTCCTACAAAGAGTCACAGATCGCGATCGAAGTAGGAAAGGTATTTGATGAGGAAAAGTATATCCTCAATTACGATAATCTCGGTATAGGCAGACTTATATATCAGCTGCCGATCAAGCTGTGCAAGCTGTTTCTCAAGGAGGTATTCAAAAAGGGCGATATAACATCTCTTGACGAAGAAACGATACTTACAATAAATAAATTCTTCGAAAACGATCTTAACGTCAGCGAAACGTCGCGCCAGCTGTTTGTTCACAGAAACACGCTTGTATACAGACTTGAAAAAATATATAAGCTTACGGGACTGGATTTAAGAAAATTCGATCAGGCCATTGTATTCAAGGTTGCCATGATGGTTCATAAATACCTTATTTCCAACCCCATGAAGATTTAAAAATTCAAAACCAAAGGAACATAAATTCAAAGGAGCGGAAATGATTAAATTCGAGAATGTGAGCAAGGTCTATGATACCGGTACCGTGGCTCTCAGGGATGTTAATTTCAGCATAAACAGAGGTGAGTTTGTATTCCTTATCGGCTCAAGCGGAGCGGGAAAAACCACCGTTACAAGGCTGCTTATGCGCGAAGAAAATGTATCAAGCGGCAGTATCTTTGTCGATAATGAGAATATTTGCAAATTAAAAAGACGCAAAATTCCTTATCTGCGCCGTAAAATGGGTGTGGTTTTTCAGGATTTCAGACTTCTGCCGGATATGACCGTATATGAGAATATTGAATTTGCAATGAGGGCGCTCGGCGCGGATAAAAGAGAAATTAAAAAAAGGATTCCCATTGTTCTTAATCAGGTCGGGCTTAATCCCAAATCCGATATGTTTCCGAGGCAGCTTTCCGGAGGCGAACAGCAGCGGGTTTCGCTTGCAAGGGCTATCATAAACAACCCTTCCGTTTTGATTGCGGACGAACCTACCGGAAATCTCAATCCCCGTGCCGCCGAAGAAATTATGAATATCATAGACGGAATAAACAAACGCGGAACTACCGTCATTATGGCTACTCATGCGCATGATATAGTGAACGGATACCGTAAAAGGGTCATTCAGATCGAATACGGAGAAGTCGTTCGCGACGAAGAGGAAGGAGCGTATGAGCAATGAAAAATACGGGATATTTTATTTCACAGGCGATGAAAAATATTTTCCGGAACGCATTTATGAGCTTTGCGTCCGTATTCACCTCGTCGGGATGTCTTATTATTCTCGGAATATGCGCTTTGTTTGTTATAAATACAAACAGCTTGATAGAGC
>JAFLUR010000248.1 GCA_022508725.1 Oscillospiraceae bacterium | reverse complement strand
GAAAACAATAAAAGTTCTTTGTACGATTTTATAGAAAGCTATATTGTCAAAAACTATATAAACAAAGAAGAACAGATACAGTTTTCCCGAGGCTGCATAGAGAGAATGGTAAAATTACCAAACGTACCGAAAAACATAAAAAAAATCAATACTCAGATGAAAAAAGACCCAGCAAAACGTGCCGGAATAAATGTTTTAAATGGCGGATTTAAAATTATGTAAATACCTTATGAAATAATATCTGAACAAAAATCGAAAAACGGAACAAGATCAACATTCTGGCATATCGAAAAAATATCTTTAACTACAGATTTGGAATAATTACAAAAAAAATACAGATAAGTGATAATTTCACTTATCTGTATTAAGGCGCTTTAATTTTTGTAGAATACCAATTATTCGCAGCAGTAGAGATACTCCTCAATTTCCTCTGTGGTGAATCCCTGTTCCAAAAGCTCGTCTACATCTTCTCCGGAATATTCCTGATATGACGCAACGTATTTCAGTTCGTCAACATATGTATCATAGTCACCCGACATATCATATTCCCACCATTTACGACCACCTAAATATTCATTGTAGTTAAACTTGTCAGACATGATCTTACCATTTGACAATATTTTTATGATATCACCGCTATGGATTTTTATTTCCTCAAAATTGCCTGTTTTAATTTCCTGAAACAGCTTCGTATCAACCAACGCTTTATAAAGAATCTCGTCTGTTGACGCATAAATATACAGTTCATAATTCGGAAGGTGTACCAATGACAGCGGACTGTCACCGCGAACAAGCCAGAGATTATTATCACTTTCGAGAATCGAAAATGCAAAACTACCTACAATGGTTTCTGCCATAAATTTCACACTGTCAAAATCAAGCAGCTTTTTCTTTTCCAACAGCTGAACAGCCACATAGCTGTCGGTTTCTATTTTTGTCTTTGGCAACTGATATTCCTTTTTTAATTCGTTGTCATTATTGAGAATGCCATTATGACATAAAGCAAAACGGAGATTCTCGCATGAACCTCCGAAAGGATGATTGTTATAATTCTGTTTTTTATTGCCCTGCGTTGCATAACGTGTATGACCTGTTACGCAAACTGTATTATCGGGATGATTCAGATTAATCTGATATGCTGATTTCGCATCTTTCTGTATTATGATCTTACTTTTATCATTATACGCAATGCCTGTTGCATCTGTACCCCGAACTGCCGCCTGTTTTGCAAGCGAATTTGTAAGCGCGCTCAGATTTCCTATTTTTGATCCGCTATAATTCAAAAATCCATATAATCCACACATAATTATATTTCCTCCGTTTCTTCGACAGGATCATTTACATAAAGCCTTCGTGATTTCAAATATTCGATCAATTCTTTTTTCTCTGATGGGATATTCTGCACAAAATCAAGTCATGTCATACTTTGCATCATATCATCTGACAAAGAAACAGCGACTTTGCATATTTCATCTACAAATTGCAAAGTCGCTATAAATGTACTATATTTAAGAGTACCTCTGAATATACGCATTTCAATAGTATACGCATTTTCAAGATTAACTGCTACATATCTTCCTAATCTCGAGTTTTTTGCTCTCATCAAACTTTCTGATGGATTTATCAGACCCCCGCCGTAACGCTTTGCCCATCTGTTTGCCTGATATTCTGTACGTCTGCTGAATCTCAGAATTTCATTCCAGAATTTCTCATAGAAATACAAAATCTTCGCAATAGTACATTCCTGTTCGTTGTATGAATAGCCCAATCCATCACGATTAATATGTATATGAAGTCCACAGGTATTCGCCTGATGACTTCTGTAACCCATTGAAATCGCATCTCTGAGAACTTCTTTCCACGGCATAGAATCCTTATGATATTCCAACGTCATTGGATGTGACACACATTCAAATCCTTCATTAAGTGAACCATCATGTTTTATATACATATGCTTTGTATTGAGATTGGCTGTATCAAGCAGATAATCCGCATTTTCATCATTTTCGCCGCCGCAGTCCATTTCAAGTTCTATGCCATAATATAATCTATTATTATCTCCGTAAAATATAGGATCAGGCTTATAACAATAGTCATGTATCGGTATATTAATTTCAAGTTTATGATAGCATATGTGACAATACGGGTACTCCTGATTGTATTCATCATTTGGCGTATAATAAGCATCATCATTATGTATTACCACACCGCAATCACAGCAGCCAACATAATGCTCATAGTAGCAATGCCGGCATAAATCATCGTCTATTGCATCACTTGTCCATATCCGAGTTCCGCAATGGCGACAGATCGTTGTAAGTTCATCAAGGCAGTCTATGCAAAATGCACCACCATCAAATACTGTAAGTTCGTCTCTGCCAACTTCCTCTCCGCATTCAGTGCATACAAATATTTCTTCTGTAGTTTCATTATTTTTTTCCATTTTCGATTAATCTCCCTTCGATAAAAAGAGAGGGAACACCGCTATTGATTTCCCTCTTTATGTATTCATTGATTTTACGCTCCTGATTTTGCAGCGGAATTAAACCGTTTCAATTCATAAACCAACTCACCGTTGTTGTTTATGATAACAAGTGATACTATTTCCCGGTCATTACCATAAGCTATATAATGTACATAAAATCGGTCATTACATACAAGCTTGCCGTTTTTCTCTTGGATGTTCACCTTTGCAGCAGGTATCCATATAAACGGAGCAGAATACAATTCACGTCCGATACCCCAATTAAAACAGGCTCTTTTAAAGCTGTCCGATACCTGTGACTTTTCCTTTTCTGCATAACTTGTCGAACCAACATCCTGTTTCGCGATCCATTCACCTGTTTTGCTATCCCTTATCTCAACAGTGCAATAGAGATTCCCGTCTATACACTGATGTGTGCGTTTCCATCCAAACGCACCGAATGTTTCATCAAGTATGCGCTGATCCACTCTCGCATCCTTATACAAAAGCAGTGTGAGTCCTTTTGCGTTCATCGTTGATATACGACATTCTATTTCATTCGCTCTAAGCGGTCTGATTAAGTTTGTTTCCATTATTTGCAACCTCCTTTACTTCAAATCTCCTGCAATGTGACGCTTTTGCATATTTTGAATAAATACTGGGTTGCTCTGCTTTTATACGTTTTGTATCAAGCCTTACAGAATCAACGTTACACCACGAAATATTGAAATCATTACTATATGCGTATTCGTTGTCCTGCATATACAGCTTTATTTCCTGCTCGATCTTCTTTTGTTCTTCTTGAAGCTTTGAGATTTGACGCAGAATATTTTCACGGCGATTCAGCTTATCATCAAAGCCAACAAGCTTTATTGAACTTGATTTTCTTGCTTTCTTGAAATATTCCGCTATTATCTCGTCACAGGCATCGCTGCCATCGGGAGACGGTATCGTTTTTGTAAGAACGTGATTGTTCCAAAAATATTCCTCTGAATCTATCAATGCCGAAATAGATTCATCATTCCATTCAAGTTTGCGGTATACAAACTCTTTTCCGAGTATCACAGTTGCTATGTACCATGTTCTTTTGCCTGTAACCGCCATATAATGAAACATAATGAAGCGGTATTTTACCATTTGCCCACTTA
>JAFLUR010000247.1 GCA_022508725.1 Oscillospiraceae bacterium | reverse complement strand
TCGATAACCGCAACAAATACAATACGGACGACGCGACTGCGGGACACGGCTGGATGCACAAGGCTCTTGTGGAGGCGCGTTTAAAGCGCGGCAACGGAATGATGAAGTCATTGCTCAAAATGATGACAGGTACCTCCTATTATTCCTCCATGATGACAGACCATGACACAAACCGCCGCAATAACACATACTGTACCGACACGGCATTCGGTACGATTGCCGCGGTCAACGAAGCGCTCGTGTTTTCAAATACTGGTGAAATCGAGATAATTCCCGCGCTTCCCAAGGATTGGACAAAGGGCAGAGTAAAGGGTCTTATGGCAAGAACGAGGGTCGAAATTTCCGACCTTACATGGGATATCGACAATTTGTATGCCGCGGCGGAGCTGACATCCCTTTCGGACGGCAATTTAATACGTCTTTCCTGCGGAAAATCGTGGATTTCGGCAACGGCAGACGGTGCTGTACTTGAAATAAAGGAAGATGAAAACGGACGCTATGCGGAAATTACATTAAATAAGGGTAAGCCGGTTAGGGTAGAGTTTACTCTTTCCGATATTACCGGATGACGTTGAATGGAATCGGTGTTGAGCGGCCTCCGAAAAACAAGGGCGCGGATATGATCGATAAAATCAAATACGCACCCTGTGTTTTGCCGCCTATATACTTTTTCTGATACCGATAATATTCTTACCGACCTTGTATTCGTAAATAATTCAGTCCATCGTCTTTTTTATCGTGTAATACTTCAGTGTTCCCTTAAATCAGTGCTTCTTTGAGATTTTTCCGTCCGTTGAAATAATCACGGTTTTTTGCGGAACGGATTTACCGCTTGCCGAAACGGCTTTTTTAACGGCGGAATCAATGCCGCTGCAGCATGGGACTTCCATACGAACCACGGTAATGCTTTTGATATTGTTATTTGAAATTATCCGGGTCAGTTTTTCGGAATAATCGATGTTATCCAATTTCGGACATCCGATAAGCGTAATATGATCGCGGATAAAATCGTTGTGAAAGTTACCGTATGCATACGCGGTACAGTCGGCGGCGACAAGCAGATTTGCTCCGTCGAAATACGGCGCATTTTCAGGTATGAGCTTGATCTGTACGGGCCACTGTGAAAGCCGGCCAACCGCATATGCATCGTCCGCGGCTTCCGGTTTGCGTTCTATCGCCTTGGCATGAGTGCCGGGACAGCCGCAGGGCAGTGTTTCTTTTTCTCGCTTTGCTGCAAGAACCGCCGCTTCATCATAGGCAGGGGCTTCTCTTTCCTCAAAGGAAATTGCGTCTGCGGGGCAGGACGGCAAACAATCACCCAGACCGTCGCAGTAATCCTCACGGATAAGCTTTGCTTTACCGTCCGTTATTTTTATGGCGTCTTCATGGCACGCCGCAGCGCAAGCGCCGCATCCGTTGCATTTTTCTTCGTCGATTTTGATAATTTTTCTGATCATTTTAATTCCTCCTTATTGTTTTTTCTGCTTATATCATATTACAATGCAAAATACAAGCAGAATATCGACAAGATATGATAAACCGTCAGAGTCATTTTCGGCTATGATTCAGCTTGCTGCCGCTTTTGTCGCTGTTCCTGAAATTCCTTCTGTTTTTCGTTTATATACCCGATATAAGTCACTTACATAAACCGTTATTCCGATATCAATGATAAATCGAAACCAATCTTCCGCTCCTTTGCCTCCCGTGTATATTTTTTAACAAATTCCGTCTTTTGATTTGTGTATTCGTCACGGTTATGCTCGAATTGTTTTTGTAAGCTCATCTTTAATTTTTCATACTCTTTCGCAATATCGGGGTTTTCGATGAGATAATCGCGAAAGTAAATTTCATCGTTGTCGCCCGGACAGCGCAAATGCAGGTGAAAAACTTTTTCCGCAAAACCGCTTTCGGTATAACCCTTGTTAAAGGACATCCCGTCTGCCTTTTCCGACATACATATATAACCGTTATTTATCAAAATATCCTTGACGCCGTCCATACCGCTTTCGATCTCAACAAGAATATCCACTATCGGCTTTGCCCGGATATTTTTTACCGCCGTACTGCCGATATGGCTTATCTTTGCGTTTTTAGGCAAAATCTTTTTGAGTTCTGCCCTTTCTTCCTCAAACCAACCGGCCCAATGATCTTTATGTTCCTCTAAAATTACGGGAAACAGCATCCACAATTCTTCAAGAGTCATTTCCGATAGTTTTTTGCTCATACTTACTCCTTCCGCTTTTTATAAATAAAATTTTATACGATAATTATACCATACAAGTGAAATATATGCAATGTAAAAAATTTAATTTATGATACGTTATTCGGAATTTACCGATTGTTTTTACCTTGATATTGTGATATAATTATTTCGGTTATAAAATTTAACGGAGGAATAATATGACTATCAAAGAAAAAATGCATAATACAGAGCTTTATTTACCGTTTGACAAAGAAATATTCGAAGAACAGACGATGTATCTCGATCGTCTTTATGATTTTAACAACACCCGGCCGACAGAGCTTGATAAACGCGAAAGAATGTTAAAGGAAATGTTTGCCGAAATCGGAGACGGATGCTACATAGAACCTCCTTTTCATTCGAATTGGGGCGGACATCATGTGCATTTCGGAAAAAATGTATATGCGAATTTCAATCTGACATTGGTTGATGATACGCATATTTATGTGGGTGATTATACCAAGCTCGGTCCCAATGTGACCATTGCCGCGGCGGGACATCCCATATTGCCCGAACTTCGCGAACAGGGTTATCAATACAATGCGCCCGTTTTCATCGGCAAAAATTGCTGGCTCGGCGCGGGAGTTATCGTTGTTCCCGGAGTTACCGTCGGCGATAATTCGGTGATAGGCGCGGGAAGCGTTGTTACCAAGGATATTCCGTCAAATGTTGTGGCTGTCGGAAATCCGTGTAGGGTTTTGCGTGAGATAAACGAACATGACCGCGAGTATTATTTTAAAGACAGAAAAATCAAAACGGAACGAATTATTAAGTCTATGGAAAATAAATATCTTCTTTCATCGCTTGATCTGGTTGAAGATGTTTTTGCGAAATATAAAAATCCGCAAGAGGGCAAAATTGTACGCCGGCTTGTTGAGGAGATCCGATCGAAAAAATACTATATTCCGGAATTGGAATTGATTGCGGCGGATGAGAATGATGAGGTCATAGGATATGCGATGTTCTCACGTTTTCATATTGAGGGCAGATACGAAAACGAACTGCTGCTTTTGACGCCCGTCGCCGTGAAAACCGAATTGCAGAGGCGGCATATTTCAAAGGATTTGATTGAGTACGGATTTGAAAAGGCAAAAGAATTGAACTTTAAGGCAATACTTGTCGAAGGGAACCCGAAAAACTACAATCCCCGCGGTTTTCGATCAAGTTATGAATTCGGAATAAAAGCCGGTCCGAATATAAAACTGCCGCGCCCCGAATGTTTAATGATAAAGGAATTGGAACCCGGAGCGGCGGATAAAATGAACGGTATTGCAGATTATTCCTTTTACGAAACACTTCGGGAAGGATAAGATAAATTTTTGCTTATAAAGCGGGAAAATATGCCAAAAAGATGATGATTGGAGGATACCA
>JAFLUR010000246.1 GCA_022508725.1 Oscillospiraceae bacterium | reverse complement strand
TGGTAAAAATGCTTGAGTCTGAGGAAACAACAAAGAGCGGAATCATACTTTCCGGATCATCAAAGGAAAAGCCGCAGATCGCAGAGATCGTTGCTGTGGGTCCCGGAGGGATGGTTGACGATAAAGAAATCAAAATGGAAGTAAAAGTAGGCGATAAGGTTTTGATTTCACAGTATGCGGGCACCAACGTGAAGCTCGAAGGTCAGGAATATACAATTCTTCGTCAGAGTGATGTTCTGGCTAAGGTTGAATAATGATTTCGAAAAATAATTTTTTAGGAGGATATATTGAATTATGGCAAAGCAAATTTTATTCGGTGAAGAAGCAAGACGCGCTTTGGAGAGCGGTATCAATCAACTTGCCGATACGGTTAAGATAACAATGGGTCCAAAAGGAAGAAACGTTGTTTTGGATAAGAAATTCGGTTCTCCGCTTATCACAAACGACGGTGTTACAATTGCAAAAGAGATAGAGCTTGAAAATGCGTTTGAAAATATGGGCGCGCAGCTTGTAAAGGAGGTTGCGACAAAGACAAACGATGTTGCCGGAGACGGTACGACGACAGCCACGCTGCTTGCTCAGGCGCTGGTAAGAGAGGGTATGAAAAATGTTGCCGCAGGCGCAAATCCCATGATCGTTAAAAAGGGTATACAGTCCGCCGTTGACGTTGCCGTGGAGGGTCTTACGGAGATGAGCCGCAAGGTTGACGGAAGAGATGATATTGCGAGAGTTGCGGCTGTTTCGGCGGCAAATGAAGAAGTGGGCGAGCTTATTGCGGACGCTATGGAAAAGGTTACATCGGACGGAGTTATTACAATAGAGGAGTCAAAAACGGCGGAAACATACAGTGACGTTGTTGAGGGTATGCAGTTTGACAGAGGATATATTTCTCCGTACATGGTTACGGATACGGACAAGATGGAAGCCGTGATAGACGATGCTTATATACTTATAACTGACAAGAAGATTTCAAACATACAGGAAATTCTTCCTCTTCTCGAGCAGATTTCGCAGCAGAGCAAAAAGCTTGTTATCATTGCCGAGGATGTTGAAGGTGACGCTCTTACAACATTGATACTTAATAAGCTCAGAGGAGTATTCGTAAGCGTGGCGGTCAAAGCTCCGGGCTTCGGCGACAGAAGAAAGGCTATGCTCAGAGATATTGCCGCTGTTACCGGCGGTGAGGTAATCACAGACGAGCTGGGACTCGATCTTAAAGAAACACAGATTTCACAGCTCGGACGCGCAAAGCAGGTTAAGGTTCAGAAAGAGAATACCATCATTGTTGACGGTATGGGCGATAAAGCCGAAATAGATGCGAGAATTTCTCAGATAAAGAGCGAGCTTGAAACATCAACATCGGAGTTTGATAAGGAAAAGCTTCATGAGCGTCTTGCAAAGCTTTCGGGCGGTGTGGGCGTTATCCGTGTAGGCGCGGCGACCGAAACCGAAATGAAGGAAAAGAAGCTCAGAATGGAGGACGCTTTGGCGGCTACAAAGGCAGCTGTTGAGGAGGGTATTATCCCCGGCGGCGGAACAAGCTATATCAACGTTATTCCGAAGGTTTCAAAGCTTCTCGAAACCACATCGGGAGATGAAAAGACAGGCGTTCAGATAGTTATACGCGCACTTGAAGAGCCTGTAAGACAGATTGCAAAGAATGCCGGCGTTGAGGGTTCGGTAATTGTCGATAAGGTTATGAATATGGAAAAGGGCATGGGTTACAATGCGCTTACCGAGGAGTATGTGGATATGATTTCGGCGGGTATCGTTGATCCCGTAAAGGTTGCAAGAAGCGCTTTGCAGAATGCGTCAAGCGTTGCCGCAATGGTTCTTACAACAGAATCGCTTGTTGCGGATCTTCCGCAGAAGGATGCTCCGGCTATGCCTCCGATGGATCCGGGCATGGGCGGAATGTATTGATAAATCGAAATTTGAATAAAACCGGTCCTCTGCCGTAGTGTTCGGCAGGGGATTTTTTTATCCGGTGTTTCCCTGAAGGAAACACCGGATAAATCCGAATATCATAATTCGGCAACGCGGCGCCTTTCATAACGGTGTCCGCAGACGGGACCGGTTCGTTTTGTACAAAATTACTATATATGCTCCCGGTTTATTTTTTTTACCGGTGCAAATAACCAAATAAAAAGGTCATATGTGACATATTGCTTGACATTCGGTGATTTATGAGGTATAATTAAACCGCAATAAGGGTGTTGCTGTTTTTCCGGCGGCGCTTTTTTTGATTTTTTGATTTATTGAAATTTATTACGACAGAATTTTCGGGGAGGAATGATACTATGGCAGACAAAATCAAAATGAAAACGCCTTTGGTCGAGATGGACGGAGATGAAATGACGAGAGTTATATGGAAGATGATAAAGGATATCCTTCTCGAGCCTTATGTGGAGCTTAATACGGAGTATTACGATCTGGGACTTGAAAACAGAAATGCGACGGACGATAAGGTCACATTCGACAGCGCGGAGGCAACGAAGAAATACGGCGTTGCGGTAAAATGCGCCACAATAACTCCGAATGCGGCAAGGATGAGCGAGTATAACCTTAAAGAAATGTGGAAATCACCGAACGGAACCATCAGAGCAATTCTTGACGGAACGGTTTTCAGAACGCCTATTCTCGTAAAGGGTATCACGCCGTTTATTCCCACATGGACAAAGCCCATAACCATTGCGCGTCATGCTTACGGTGATGTTTACAAAAACGTTGAAATGCAGGCTCCGGCAGGCAGCAAAGCGGAGCTGGTCTTGACCGATAAGGACGGAAACGAAACTCGTGAGCTTATACATGATTTTGCCGGCAGCGGAATTATACAGGGACTTCATAACCATGACGATTCCATATCGAGCTTTGCGCGCGCATGCTTTAATTTTGCGCTCGATATGAAGCAGGATGTATGGTTTGCCTCAAAGGATACGATATCAAAGAAGTATGACCATCGTTTCAAGGATATATTCGCCGAGATTTTTGAGAATGAATATAAGGAAAAATTCGAAAAGGCGGGGATCGAGTATTTCTACACGCTGATCGATGATGCAGTGGCGAGAGTCATACGCTCAAACGGTGGCTATATCTGGGCGTGCAAAAATTATGACGGTGATGTAATGTCCGATATGGTTGCAACGGCGTACGGTTCGCTTGCAATGATGACATCGGTGCTCGTTTCGCCGGACGGTGTTTATGAGTATGAGGCGGCTCACGGAACGGTTCAGCGTCATTATTACAGATACCTCAAGGGAGAAAAGACCTCCACAAATTCGGTTGCGACATTGTTTGCGTGGTCGGGAGCGCTCAGGAAAAGAGGAGAGCTTGACGGAACGGACGATCTGGTAAGCTTTGCCGACAAGCTTGAAAAGGCAACGATCGGAACCATCGAAGAGGGCGTTATGACAGGCGATCTGGCGGCGCTTTCAACAATAGAAAACAAAAAGACCGTGGATACCGAAGCATTTCTTGTTGAGGTCAATAAAAGACTTGCGGAATTGATGTAACGGGTTACAATATTGATCGGTTCAGCCGATGCAAAAATCCGGCGGATAAACATCCGTCGTTTTTTTGTACGGTTCGAACAATTTATGTAATATGATATTGATTCTCCGACCGACTCTTGAATTT
>JAFLUR010000245.1 GCA_022508725.1 Oscillospiraceae bacterium | reverse complement strand
CTGCGGGAAAATATGCCAAAAAGATGATGATTGGAGGATACTGAACAGGCTCTGAGATTACCTTTAAATCAGTGTTTCCTTAAAGCCGATTTCCGATATAAAACCTTGCTAATTAAGCAATGCTCTGTCATTGGCGAATTTTTCGCCGTTTATCTCCGAAAATTTATTCAACAGATCTTCAACAGTGAGTTTTTTCTTTTCTTCGTCGCTTACGCTGTATATTATGCGTCCGTCATGCATCATTATAAGCCTATTTCCGTGTACAATGGCGTCGTTCATATTATGAGTGATCATCATGGCGGTGAGGTGTTCTTCTTCGATAAATTTATCGGAAAGCTCGAGAACCGTTGCCGCTGTTTTGGGATCAAGGGCGGCTGTATGTTCATCAAGAAGAAGAAGCCGCGGTTTTTGCATTACCGCCATAAGAAGCGTCAACGCCTGCCGCTGACCTCCGGAAAGAAGTCTTACCTTTGTTGTCAATCTGTTTTCAAGTCCGAGTCCGAGTTGGCTGAGATGTTCTTTATATAATTCTTTTTCCTTATGCGTGATAGCCCATTTAAGACTGCGTTTTTTACCTCTTCTGTATGCAAGGGACATATTCTCTAAAATCTGCATATCGGCTGCGGTTCCCATCATGGGATCCTGAAATACTCGTCCGAGATATTTTGCTCTTTTGTGTTCGGGAAGTTTTGTTATATCATTTCCGTCTATTGATATTGTGCCGCTGTCAACCGAAAATACTCCGCAAATACTGTTGAGCAGCGTTGATTTTCCCGCTCCGTTTCCGCCGATGATTGTTACGAAATCGCCTTCACGAAGTTCAAGATCAATGCCGTTAAGAGCTTTTTTTTCATTGATTGTACCCTTGTTGAATGTTTTATGGATCCCGTTTATTTTAAGCATCATGCAGCCTCCTTTTTCTCCCGTGTGTTTTTTTCGGCAATTTTACGTTTCCAGTACGGAACGGCAAGGAATATTGCCACAACAAGAGCCGAAAACATTTTAAGGTCATTGGCATTAAGTCCGAGTCTGAGTACAAAAGTTATTACTATATAGTAGATAATTCCGCCGAATACGGCAGCAAGCAGACGAAGCGCAAAATTTTTGAATATTTTTCCGAAAATAACTTCTCCTATAATAACGGCGGCAAGACCGATAACTATTGCGCCGCGCCCCATATTGACGTC
Organism: Oscillospiraceae bacterium; assembly: GCA_022508725.1. Lineage (GTDB taxonomy): Bacteria > Bacillota > Clostridia > UBA1381 > UBA1381 > JAFLUR01. The sequence continues at coordinate 2,463 of JAFLUR010000245.1, read as the reverse complement.
GCAGAATCCCTGATATTGTGAAAGAAGCGCGCCGGAAAGGGCAACGATACCGTTTGAGAGACTGAGACCTATTATTTTATTTGTATCGGTATTAATGCCGTTCGCACGCGCCATATTCATATTGCATCCCGTCGCTCTGAGGGAATGTCCCATTTCCGTTCCGAAAAACCAATAAAGAACGGCGATAAGTATTACGGTGAAAGCTCCGCTTACGATTAACGCCAAAGGTATATTTCTAAGGGAAAGAATGATATGATATTTTTCTACCGACAGAGGCAGATTGGCTTTTTGCGACATAATACGAAGATTAACGGAATACAGAATAAGCTGCATAAGAATACCGGAAAGAATGGCGGGTATTCCGAATTTGGTATTGAACAATCCCGTTATAAGTCCGGCAATGCAGCCGGCTATGAAAGCTATGATCATTGCGATACCTGCGGGAATACCCAATGTCATGCATACGACAAGAGTCGCGCCGCCTGTTGCCATGGTACCGTCAACCGTAAGATCCGCTATATCCAGAATTCTGAATGTTATATAAACTCCTATAGCCATGATACCCCAAATTATCCCCTGAGCGACAGCTCCGGGAACCGCATCTAAAAATCCCGTCATATTGGCAACAGCTCCGGTAACTGCGTCTAAAAATCCCATCATATTTATTTTACTCCCTTCGTAATGCTGATTTGGAAGAAGAATACTTTAGTTGTAAAAAGCTTGCAATATGACAGTATCCATTGCAAGCTTTTCAGACAAAATTATTCGGCTGTAATCGCCTCATATCCTTCAGGAACTGTTATTCCGAGAGCGGCAGCTCTTTCGGGAACATATTTTTTTGTGAGATTATCGGCGTATTTTATCTCCATTGTTGCCGGGTCGGCATTGTTTTTAAGAATATCAAATGCCATTTGCGCAGTGACTTCACCCAAGCTGTAATATGAAATTGAAAGTGTTGCGACACCGCATCCTTCGCATATACCCTCTTCACTTGCTATTACGGGAATATTTGCGGGAGTTACAATATTTGCGATAATTTCCACGCTTGAAGCCGCGGTGTTATCGGTGGGAATATACATCGCATCGCATGCGCCGCATAATGCGGTTGTTACGGCGGCAACATCATTTGAGTCGGAGAAAGGATACATTATTGCTTCATAACCGAGTTTTTTAAGCTCTTCCGCGACTATATCAACCTGATATTTTGAATTGGATTCATTTGAGCAATACAAAAGACCTATCTTTTTCACGTCGGGAAGAAGCTCCTTGAACATTTCAGCCTGTTCTTTAAGCGGAGCAAGATCCGATGTTCCCGTTATATTTCTGTTTGTTTTACCGTTCCAATCATCAATATCGAGCGCTGACGCATAATCCGTTATCGATGTTCCCACGATGGGTATGTCCGATGTTGCGGCGGCGGAGGACTGAAGCGCAGCGGTAGCGTTTGCAAATATAAGATCATATTTTGATGATACAAATTGATTTACGATAGTTGAACAAGCCGTTGATTCACCCGATGCATTTTGAAGATCGAATTCCACGTTATCTTTGCCGAGAAGAGATGTGAGCTTTTCTTCAAATCCTTTTGTTGCGGCGTCAAGAGCCTGATGCTGTGTGGTCTGACAAAGACCGATTTTGTATTTGACGGTATCGGGTGCGCCTGTTTCATTTGTTCCGGTCGTTCCGTTTGAATCGTTCGTTCCGTTCGTTGCACAGCCCGACAAAGAAACAGTCAGCAGTATTCCGATCATGGCAGACGCCAGTATTTTTTTGATTTTCATAATATAAATCCTCTTTTCTTTAAATAATTGTACGGGTAATAATTTTATTTTGCCCGTATTAACATAATAATATATCGGCGATTAAATCCGAAAATATACTAAAATGCAACTTTTTACATATGCAAACACGAAAAAATCACACTGCCGGATTTTTTTAAGATTTATTCGCCTATAATGATAATAATTGTATCATATTTCATTAAATACGTCAAGATAATTTTTACAATATTGAGTGACAAACGGTGTACTCGGCAAAGATTGGCATTATTCGGTGTTTCCTTGGGTAATCGCCTTATTCGGAGACCGGGCGATTACTTTTTTTATAATAAAACAAGGGGCTGATGCAAATAAGCATTTTAAAGTACTCATTTACATCAGCCTCTTTAAACGTATCGATATGATACCGGCATGGTGGAAGAGGATGGATTCGAACCATCGAAGCGAATCGCAACAGATTTACAGTCTGCCCCCTTTGGCCACTCGGGAACTCTTCCGGATAATACGGGGACAGGATTGTCCCCTTTTTTGGAGCCGGTGATGGGACTCGAACCCGCGACCTGCTGATTACAAATCAGCTGCTCTACCGATTGAGCTACACCGGCATATTAAAAACAAATGGTGGGCGTAATAGGGATCGAACCTATGACCCTCTGCTTGTAAGGCAGATGCTCTCCCGGCTGAG
>JAFLUR010000244.1 GCA_022508725.1 Oscillospiraceae bacterium | reverse complement strand
GAGCCTGTATCAAGAGAAGCGGAAATTGTAATCCGGTTTGACGGATATAACGGCGCGGAAGATACTATCGTTGAATTTATCCCTATAGATGATCTGAGCTCTGCGATAAGACGTGACGGCAAGATCACCTTTACGGTTAAAAAGGCTGATGTTAATGAAATGCTTGACAGAATTAAAAAATGAAAGGAAGATCGGATATGAAATTATGGAATGACAAGGCGCCGTTTAAGGAAATTGAGGGGTTTGAGCCGGAGATAACGGAATATATCGCAGAGGGTTCAAAAGCGGCGGTTATCGTATGCCCCGGAGGAGCATATGAGTTCCGCGCTCCGCATGAGGGTCCCGATATTGCGAAATGGCTGAAAAAAAACGGGGTAAGCGCGTTTGTGCTTGATTACCGTACAGCGCAAATGCAGCATTTGGGATATGCGCCGCTGGCGGACGCAATGCGCGCGATCAGATATGTACGGTATAATTCCGAAAAATGGGGATTGGATAAAAATAAGATCGCAATTATGGGCTTTTCCGCGGGAGGTCATTTGGCGGCATCGCTTTCGGTGCATTTCGATAAGGAAATATATACACCGTCGGACGAAACGGACAGAGAGGATACAAGACCGAATGCGTCTGTTTTATGCTATCCGGTAATAGATATGTTTGAGTATCGCCATGACGGATCAAGGCAAAATCTTATCGGTGAAAATCCCTTGCATAAGGATAAGGAATTTATGGCTTTGTATAAGCACGTTAATGAGAATACACCGCAGACCTTTATATGGCATACATCTTCCGATGCCGCGGTTCCCATTGAGAATACACTGCTGTATTCCTCGGCGCTGAGTAAAGCCAAAGTTCCGTTTGAGGTACATATTTACCCGATCGGTTCTCACGGACTCGGTCTTGCAAATGACGAAAATCATGATTGTCCTTATGTTTCACAGTGGGGGGAAAGCCTTTTGAAATGGCTTGAGCTTATCGGATTTAAAGGATAATATAAAGCTCTCAAACCGGAATTGTTTCGGTTTGAGAGCTTTGCGGTTTTTATAATAAATGAACATCAAACGCCCGAATATGCGGTAAATCCGCCGTCTATGGGTACGGTTATACCCGTAACGAATTTCGCTTCATCGCTGTTGCAGAGCCAGAGCATACCGCCGAGCAGCTCTTCCGGTTCACCGAAACGATCCATGGGGGTTTTATATATTACCTTGCGTGCGCGTTCGGTAAATGAGCCGTCGGGATTTTTCATAAGATTTTTATTCTGTTCGGTAAGGAAAAATCCGGGAGCAACAGCATTTACGCGAATGCCTTCTTTTGCAAAATGAACTCCCAGCCATTGCGTTATATTCGATACCCCTGCTTTTGCCGCACTGTAAGCCGATACCCTTGTCATCGGGGAATAAGCGCTCATTGATGAGATATTAAGGATATTTGCGCCGGGATTATTCAGCATATCTTCAAGGAAAATCTGAGTCGGTATGACAGTTCCGGTCAGATTGAGCTTGAATACAAAATCGAAATTTTTGGGATCGAGATCAAAGAATGATGTAACATCTTTGTTTTCGATATCCCCGGGTTCGAATATATCCTTTGAGGTGTTTCCGTTGGGGTGATTGCCGCCCGCGCCGTTGACAAGAATATCGCATCTTCCGAATTTTTCGTTTACCGCTTTTTTTGCTTTTTTTACACTTTCGGTATCGGTAACGTCACATTCCGCGGCGAATGCGGAATACCCTTGTGAAGTCAATTCGTCCTCAAGGGCTTTTACCTTTGAATATGTGCGCCCCAAAAGCGAGACATTACATTCCTGTCTTGCAAATTCTTTTGCAAAGCATGAGCAGAGTACGCCCGCGGCGCCGGTCACAACAACATTTTTACCTTTAAAAAACTTTCTTTTTTCCATTGCCGTTCTCCTTTTAATTATCTGTTTTCCTTTTCTATAGCCTCAAGCAGTCCGTTTATATAAGCAATTCCCAGCGCTCTGTCATATAATCCGTATCCGGGGCGTGCTTTTTCTCCCCATATCACCCGTCCGTGGTCGGGACGTATGTATCCGTCAAAGCCTATGTCACAGTAGGCTTTCATAATTTCATATAAATCAAGCGAGCCGTCCTTTGAGAGGTGTGAGGATTCGTGAAAATCCTTGTCCCCGAAAAATTTTATATTACGGACATGAGCGAAATGTATTCTTTCCGAAAATGCTCTTATAAGCTCGGGAATATTGTTTTCCCTGTTTGCGCCGAGAGAACCGCTGCAAAGGGTAAGACCGTTATATACGCTGTCAACCGATGAGAGCATACGCTCTATATTTTTGCGACAGGTAACAATACGCGGAAGTCCGTATATGCTCCACGGCGGATCATCGGGGTGTATAGCCATTTTTACATCACATTCTTCACAGGTCGGAATTATCTTTTTCAGGAAATATTCAAGGTTTTCAAAAAGATTTTCCTCGGTAATGCTGCGGTATGCGGCCATAAGCTTTTCAAGCTCGGCAAGGCGATAAGGCTCCCAGCCGGGAAGAGAAAAACCGTTTGATGTGTCGTCTATATTTTTAACAAGATCCACGGGATCGACCGATTTTGCGACAGAGTCGATATAACAAAGCGCATTTGAACCGTCTTTAAGGGGATATGCCAGATCGGTTCTCAGCCAATCGAACACCGGCATAAAATTATAGCATATCACCTTTATGCCGTGTTTTGAAAGGCGCCGGATCGTGGTTTTATAATTTTCTATATATTTATCACGGCTCGGCAGTCCGAGCTTGATGTCCTCATGCACATTTACGCTTTCGATTACCTCAAGCTCGAGTCCCGCATTATTAACGGTGTTTTTAAGATTAATAATATCGTTTTCTTCCCATGCTTCACCGACCGGAACATCAAACAATGCCCCGACAACTCCGGTGACATTCGGTATCTGCCGTATCTGTGACAATGATACCGAATCGTTGTTTTCTCCGTACCATCTGAATGTCATTTTCATTTTAATATACCACCTTATTATTTTTCTTTTATAATGCCTTGCTTGTAAGCGTCAACGAGAGCGTTTAAAGTATCGATTTTATCTTGGAGCTTAATGCCCTCATCTATTTCTTCAAGCAGCAGTCTGTGCGGTGCATGAGCGACCGGCTCAAGAGTCGAATGAATATCCTTTTCTTCCGCAATGGCGCTTTCAACCGAATCGAATGCATCATGAGAGGAGAGCAGCAGTCCGTGAGAATTGAACAACAGCGTATATCCCGCAATTCCCGTCTGACTCTGATATGCGCGGGAAAGTCCTCCGTCTATGACCAAAAGCCGTCCGCCGGCTTTTACCGGACTTTCTCCCTTTTTTATCTTTACCGGGACATGACCGTTTATTATATGTGAAAATCCGTTGTCCGACATTCCGAATTCACGGAGTATTTTTTTGCATATTGCCGCATTTTCAACAAGAGTATAATACATATCTTTAATTTCGACCCATGTGGATTCATCATCTATGAAATACCGTTCAAAGCTTGTCATTTTATTTTTGCCGTACAGCGGAGAATAGGAGCCGCACCATAAAAACCACATAAAATCAAGACCGTTAAGACGTTCTTCTGAGCCTTTGGGAGCAAAGTATCCGTTTCGCGCGATCTGTTCGGCGAGGTCAAGGAAAGCTTTT
>JAFLUR010000243.1 GCA_022508725.1 Oscillospiraceae bacterium | reverse complement strand
GTTTTAAATTTGATTTTAGAAGACGATAAATGTTTTTTAGACGGGGAATGGAATGCACAGTGGCAGTATTTATGGAGGTTGGATGCTGTTTATCCGAAGTATCGAAAGCAATATGTTACATATTTGAACCATGCCAAAATACTGCATTATGCGGGTGATAAAAAACCATGGCAGCATCCGGAGTTGGAAATGGCGGATAAATTTTGGGAATTTGCAAGAGATACCGTATATTATGAGGAAATTCTTTTTACTAATTTAAATTGTAAAAAAAATAAAAATTTTTTCGTTAATTATCTGTTCCCGTTTTCTAAAATACAGCCTAAAAGTAAAATTATATTATACGGTGCGGGAGAAGTGGGGAAAACCTTATACAGACAAAACAAGGATATGGAATATTGTAAAGTGATATTGTGGGTTGACAAAAATTATAAAGATTTAACAGATAAAATAGATTCGGTTTACGGAATCGATAATTTGACAGTGTGCCCGGGAAATACATACGATTATGTATTGATAGCAATAGACAATGAAAATATTTGTCGTGATGTTGAGGCGGAGCTTATAAATTTAGGTATCAAAAAAGAAAAAATAGTGTGGGACAAGTATAGAAGATATTGAAAGGATCGGATGTTTGGAACGTGACATGATAGATGTCAAAGAGGAATTGAAATGGGAAATAAGAAAGGCGTATTTAATACTTCCTTTGGATATATCGAAAGATTGTTATATATTTGATATGAAAACCGCTTCTTTTTCTGTACAAAAACCGATTACAGTCGACATGGGTTTAAGTGAAAATATTAAATTTTTATCGATTTATTTTCAAAATTATAACCGTATATGTTTTCCTATAATGTATACCAATAAATTTATATTGTATGACAAACAGCGGTAGAAAGATAGGAAGTCGCAAAAGAAATCCTGGAGGAGTTGAAAAAAGCGGGAACAGACACGATGAAACTTATTTTACTTGTGCCGGATTGTCGATAGGAATTTTTTAAGTATACCCAACAAGCTTGAAAGGGGAATGAGAGTGACGAAGAAGAAAAAAGTAATGGATATAGGGCAATTTTTTAATGCTTTTGAGTACGATGAGCACTTATGGTTTACATCATTTGGAATATAATGCTTTGTTTAAAATGAATATCCGGACACACCATATTGATTATGTGGGCAGTTTTCCGAATGAGGAATTTCAACGATACTGGCTTTATACCTCAATAAACGAGTGTAACGGAAAGCTGTATTTTACACCGGGTAGTGCATATGAAATTGGTGTATATGATGTAAAAAGTCAGCGCTTTGAAAAAATAAATATAGGTATAACCAAGCAAGACAATGATCTTTCAAAAATTAAGTATGCAAGAAAATTTATGTCCTGTTTCGTATATGACAATAACCTTATTTTAATACCATGGTGTTATGACAAAACAATTTATTATGATACCGTTGCGGGTACTTTATCTGTCAGTAATGAATTATTTGATTATTTCTATACAAAATATAAAAATTTTACTACATTTCCCGGTTATCTGTGTTGTCTTGCCGGGAATATAAATGAATCGGAAATTGTGTTTAATTTGTTCTGTAGCAAGAATATTGTGTTTTTTTACAATCTTCAAACGAAGGAATACAGGGAAAAACCGGTAGGTAATGAACAAAGGACGTTTAAATTTATTGAATATGATGATAAACAAGTATATTTATATGATGATAAAGCGAATATACTTATTAAATGGGGAATAGAAGACTGTAAATATTCCGAATGTCATATTGCTGATAATGTACCTGAGTTCAAGCCGGGTGTTTGGCTGGTTCCAAATATCGTTGTCATGGGAAAGCGGAAGAAAATATAGGTGAGAAAGTTTTGAAAATGCTTTCTTAAAAAAATTATATGCTGTTGGAACAGGATGTTTTGAATATATTATGTCAAGACAGAGTGAAATATATAGATAAGCATTGAAATATTGAATGGGAATATTTAACCGGTATAAACGGAAGACCTTATATTGACTAGCATATTGAAAAAACTTTCACATACAGTGATAATCCTTATATCATACATTATACATCGCCTGTTAAGCCTTGGATCAATCCGGGATTTTTATTGGCGGATTACTTTTGGAAATATGCAAAGGAATCGGATTTTTATGATGAAATAACCGAAAGATATACGGCAAAAAAAGAATATGCATTCAAATTCCCAAAGGAAAAGGTCAATAAAAACGATAAGATAATTTTATATGGTTACGGTCGCGCGGGTTACAGTTATTTTGAACAGATAATCAGGGAAGGATTTTGTGAATTGGCAGCTGTTTGCGAAAAAAATACTGAAAAATTTCGATACACATCTTTATGTGTGCCGATAATCGGAATAAGCGAAATAAATAATTATGATTTTGATTACATAGTTATTTCCGTCTGGAACAAAGAGATCGTTAATGAAATTATTGAGGATTTAAAAGAGATTAATATTTCACCGGATAAAATTATAAGTGTAAATTAACAGATACTGATGTATATTGTGCTGAATGATAAATCGGAAAGTTACGGGATGGATCGAAAAATATATTTTAATGTCCGAATAAAAAATGAGGTGAATAAATTATGAAAGATATTATGGTTTCAGTAATAATGCCATGTTTAAATGTAAAAGATTTTATTGAAGAAGCTATAGAAAGTGTTTTGAATCAAACATTAAAAGATATTGAATTGATTATTGTAGACGCAGGTTCCGATGACGGAACGTCGGAAATAATCGATAAATACAGGAATGATGATGACAGAATAGTATTTTTACATTCGGATAAAAAAAGTGTGGGATATCAAAATAATATGGCTATAAGGAAGGCAAGAGGCAAATATATATCAGTTGTAGAGCCGGATGATTACATAGATACTAAAATGTATGAAGAATTGGTTGGTGTGGCGGAAAAGAATGAGATCGATTTTGTAAAGAGCGATTTTGATATATTTATCGAAGATGAAAATGAGAGATTTTTTTTGAACAACATAGTTTTATCAACAGTTAATGAGAAATTATATAACAATGTTATTAATCCTGTTAATCATACAGAGATAATTTATAGAGATGTCAGTATGTGGAACGGAATATACAGACGTGATTTTATAGAAAAAAACAGAATTTATTTTAATGAAACAGCCGGTGCGGCATTTCAGGATATGGGATTTATTCTTAAATCCTTTATGAAAGCCACATGTATTATGTATGTTCATATGCCTTCATATTATTATCGTAAAGATAATCTCAATGCGTCTGTTTACAATAAAGCAAAGCATATAAAATTTATAATGGATGAAATGCTGTTTGTTACCGGATTTATGAACAGTGAAAATATATGCGGTCCGTTCAAATCAGTTATATTTAATCGTTTGTTTGGTGCGTTTTGTGCAGCTTATGATGAATACATAAGCAGTAATCAAGAAATTGAAGAAACGGAAAAACAATTGGAAGAATTTTTTGTGTTTATAAAAGATTGCTATAAAGAATTGGATTATCCTGAGATAAATAAAGAAAACATAGATAAAATATTATCAATGGCGGCTTTATTGAGAAGTGTAAACGATTTTAAAGTTGTGCGAGATAATATATATTATCTCATTACGAAAACGAGAAAAGATTTTTTAGAATTTGTAAAAAACC
>JAFLUR010000242.1 GCA_022508725.1 Oscillospiraceae bacterium | reverse complement strand
CGACGCTCTTCCGATCTTGTCGGTACCCGCTTTTATCTCATTCTTTACATTTGCAAAGGTGGTTTTGTTATAATCGAAATATGTGACAAATGTATTGTCGAATTTGAAAAAGTCCTTGCTTCCGTCCGGCTTTATATATTCCAGCGTGTTATCGGTGAGTTTATTTGCCGTGGTATGCACCGAAACGAGCTCCGACGGAACGAATTGTTCAAGCTTGTTGTCCCTGCCTATCACAGCCGTTCCGATATTACCCGTCCGGGAAAGTATTTCGGTTGATTTTATATTGTAAACTCCTCCCGAGGTCCGCACCTGATCCGCCGCAAGAGATTTATCCTCATTCTTTGACGCGATTATAAAACATTCGTCCATAACCGAGTAATTCGCGCTTGTGTCAAGCACGCCGTAGGAGTATGAGCCGCCCGTATACACTGTAAGCTCGCTGCCCGAAACAAATTTATCGGTAACCGATGAAAACATTTTCTTTTCCTCAAAATCGACATACACGGGGAAATCCGCCGGAATATTCAAAGGCTCGAATTTGTTTGACGATATATATTCTATCCCGCCGTCGGTCGATTCTCTTACGACATATTCGACATACGGTGTTTCTTCAGTCAGCGCGTATATGACCCTTTTGTCCTTATCCAGCATAAGGGTCCCGTATTCCCCGGTCTTATTCAATATATCGGTGTCTTTGACCTTGTACACGCCCTGCGAAGTTCGTATTTCATCGCTTGCGAGATTTCTGTCATCGCCGGAGGACGCCACAATATAACATTCGTTCATTACATGATAACCCTGCTCCGTGATTTTCAGCGTACCGTCCGGACCGCTTGAATAATTTCTGACCGAAACGACGATTCCGTCCTTATCCACAACAAGATTTTCCGCATAAGACATTGCCGTAAATCCGTCAAACCCTTTAACTTCATATATATTGTCATCACCGAGCTTTATTTCGTTTGCTTTGAGGGTTTCATCCTCCGCCGCCGTTGCGATAATAACCGCATCCTCGACAAGAGAGTATCCGAGCGACTTTATAAACTCGTCCGACGTGCCGTTTGTATCGGCAAAAAGAGCGTTATCGACCAGAATCGCCGCCTCCGCGCGCGTAATACTCTCATGAGTGCCGGCGTTTATACCGTCGGTCAACCCCATCGAACGCGCCCGGTCCATATAATTATCCGGCCAATAATAGCCCAAATTTTCTTCATTATACCCCAATGTCCGCAGAAGGACCGTAACCGCCTCCGCAAGCGTTATGTCCGCTTCCGGATGAAACGAGCCGTCTGTATATCCCTTTATCACGGCGTTTCTTGAAACATAGTTGATATACGGAACGCCCCAGTAAAACTGATCCACGTCAAAAAACGGCGTTACCACGGAATTTGCTTTTGCCTCATCTTCTTTATCGAGCATACATACGATTATTTTGGAAAACTGAGTTCTTGTCAACGTGTTGTCGGGTCGGAACGTTCCGTCCGAAAAGCCGTTTATTATCTCAAGCCCGGAAAGGCGCTGCACCTTTTCGGCATATCCGTCCGTATAAGACACATCTGTAAAAGCGTAAGCATTGACGCCCTGCAAAAGAGTCATTGCAGAAATTAAAAACAATAATTTAAAAAACAGTAATTTTTTCATTTCATACCTCCGTAAGCATTACATTATTCGGAATGGAGCGCATCAATGGGATTTAATTTCGCCGCCTTCAACGCGGGAGCAAGCCCAAAGAATACTCCGACCAAAAGAGAAAATCCGAAGCTGATAAATACCATATTTACCTGAACCACAAAATCCATATCCAATGCAAGAGACACAACGTCGCCCAATCCGAGTCCGACCGCAATTCCGACCACGCCTCCCATTGCGCTCAAAAATATCGACTCTATCAAAAACTGCATAAGAATATCCGTCGTCCTCGCTCCGATGGCTTTTCTTATTCCTATTTCCCTTGTACGTTCACTGACGCTTACCGTCATAATATTCATAATTCCTATTCCGCCCACAATAAGCGATATACCCGCAATTCCCGCAAGCATCGTTGTCAGTGTCGCCACCATTTCATCCATCGTTTCAAGCATTTCCTTTACGCTCGACACATTAAATCCGTTGCTTGAACCCAATTTTTGAGCTATATAGCTTTTAAGAGCGTCCGCGGCGGCTTCAACGGTGTCCTCCGATGCCGCCTCAAAGTAATAGGTGGAAATAGTCTTGCTCTTCAAAAACCTTACGGCGGTGGTATACGGAATCGTAACCTTATCATCGCCCGAGCCTTCGCTCGAATCATCGTTTTCCTCATAAAGACCGACAATTGTAAAAACCTTTCCGTTGAGCTTTACGGTTTCCCCCACGGGATCTGCTCCCCCGAAAAGCTCATCTCGTATATATGTGCCCACTACCGCGACATACAAGCGATTTTCGATATCGGTGTCGCTTATAAAACGTCCGCTTAAAAGCTTTGCGGAATTTCCGCGTATATGCGAATATGACGAATCGACGGCATCAAGCACGGTCTGAAAATTATTGTTCCCGAGCTTTATCTGCGCTCTGTTTGAAATATACGGGGACATATCGCTCAGCAGATCGGGATTTTGCTCGATAAATTTTTCAAAATCATCGATACCGACCGTCCTTGACGTCTGACGTCTGTTCATATTTACGGTAATCAGTTTTGTGCCCATTTCCGCAAGAGAATCGGTAATTTCCTTTGTCGCTCCCCCGCCTATTCCGGTAAGAAGTATAACCGAACCGACGCCTATGACTATGCCGAGCATTGTAAGAGCCGAACGCGCTTTATTTCCCATAATGCTTTTCATAGCCATTTTTATCGACTGACCTGTTTTCATAAAATTCATTATGCATCGCCCCCGTTCCCCGAGGCGGCGCTCGTATGAATATCGGCATCAAGATCGGCCGCTTTATCCGATACGGAATCGTTTATATCGGACGCTTTCACATTTTCGGCATCAGCCATATCACCGCTGTTATCAATATCGCTCACTATCTTTCCGTCCTTTATTGTTATAATCCTCGCCGCCTGTTTCGCAATGTTCAGATCATGGGTAATTATGATTATCGTATTGCCCTCCTTATGAAGCTCCCGCAGCATACGCATAATTTCAATTCCCGATTTCGAATCAAGCGCTCCCGTCGGCTCATCGGCAAGAATAAGCGATGGATGACTCGAAAGAGCTCTCGCGATCGATACTCTCTGCTGCTGACCTCCGGAAAGCTCGGTCGGTTTGTGATGTATCTTATCCTCAAGACCGACCCTTTTAAGCGCCTCCGTTGCAAGCGCATGACGCTTTGACGCGCCTATACCCTTGTATATAAGAGGAAGTTCGACATTTTCGATCGCGCTGAGCTTCGGCAGCAGATTATATTGCTGAAAAATAAATCCGAGTTTTTTGTTTCTGAGATCCGCAAGTTCATTATCCTTCATCCTGCCCACTTCAATGCCGTCGATCCAAAAATTTCCGCTTGTAGGCGTATCCAGACAGCCTATCATATTCATAAGCGTTGATTTACCCGAACCGGAGGGTCCTATTACGGCAACATATTCATGCTGTTTTATATGTATACTCACTCCGTCCAGCGCCCGGACCTCATTGTCCCCCATTTTATACACCTTTGTTATATTTTCAAGTCTTTCAGTTTCTTTTTTAACTTTAAAATCTAAGTTA
>JAFLUR010000241.1 GCA_022508725.1 Oscillospiraceae bacterium | reverse complement strand
CAGCGGGAAAATATGCCAAAAAGATGATGATTGGAAGATGCTGAACAGGCTCTTAATACCGATCCTTGAAATGCCGTCAGACAAAGATAATTCGGCGAGAGCCGCAAAAAACGGTGCGAACGCGAAAACACTCACGCGTTCGCACCGTTTTTTCAAATTATTTTTTGATTTTCTTCGGAGCCGGACGTTTCTTAAACATTTCCGAAACCGAATGTAAAATATAAGCGCTTATTGCCGTTAAAAAAGCGAACAGAAGAACATTGAAAAACATATTTTCAAATATATGTTCAACCGAAATTTCACCCGTAATGAACATATGATGAACAATATATACTTCATATGAATATTTATCGAATATCTTACATACCGGATAAACAGCTTCAAGTATTCTTTCGTATTTCATACAAATAAAACGAATCGCGAAAAAAATAAAATATGCCAATATACAATGAGTGTACGGCGCAATAATTCTTTCATAAATATTTGAATAAAGTATGTTGTTTCCGGAATCGTCCAAATATTTTACCGCCAATCTGACGCATAAAGAGACAATCGTGACGACAGTAAGCATGATCATAAATTTCCGTGAAATCCTTTTATCCCGAAAAAATCCGATATAATATGCGATAATATAGGAAACGACGCCGACCGTCTGCGTAATAAACCCAAAGGGTTTTATACTCATAACAAAAACCGCCTCAAAAATTATGAGGACAATCACAATCCGCTTTGCCGTTTGAACCTTTATTTTTCTCTTTGATAAATCAAGAAGCGGCGTTATTATATAACAAAGCAGAATAAAGCTGATAAACCAAAGATGCATTGTTACGACATTACCTGTTTTACCGTCCAAAAAGCCTTGCAGATTAAAGAAAAATATCAAGCAATCGGTTAATTTCCATCCTTGCGCATTTCTTCCGAAGCAAATTAACGCAACGGTTGCCAAAATCACATATATATACACCGGAATTACTATTTTTAAAATTTGTTTACCATACCAAGCCCATGTGTTTTTGATTGTCTTATGACCGTATAAATAGCCTGAAATGATAAAAAACAATGGGACTCCCACATTAAATATTTGCGCCGAAAACGAAATTTCGGGAAACCATATGATAAGATGGCACAGAACTATACAAAACATTGCCACGGTTCTTATTACGGTAATAACCTTACTGTCAAATTTGTCGATATCCGTATTCATTTTATCCGCCTCCTCTTCAACCGGCTCTTGAATTCTCCGCTTGCCAAAACCGTGAAATTCCGCGTCATAAAGCCTTGAAAAGCACAAATTCCGCCGCGAGTTTCTTCCTTGACTTTAGCAAGAAAGCTTTCCGAATCATTTAAAACTCAATTCAATAAAGTCAACTCCGAACGGCTCCATATTTCCGCCGAAGCTTTGTCCCGAAAGCAAGGATTTTCCGGTTAGGGGAACGGATACCTCGTATTCATTATGATTCAGCACAAATGCGTTTTTTCCCCGCTTTACGATCTCGACCCCGCCGGGCGATTTTATAACGGGAATATCCGCCGCCGCGAAGATATTCCGTACAAGCGCTTCCATAGCCGGATCATCAAGACCGCATCCCACATAATACACCTTTCCTTTTCCCAAACCATTTACCGTAACAGCCGCTCTGCCCTTATAATATTCACCGTCGTATCTGCTTATGATCTCGGCGGTATGCGGCTTTATAATATCACACCATATACTTGCCGTGCCCGTTATTTCCCCCTTGATCGCAACCTCTCTTTTCGGCGCGTCAAACTCATCAACCTCAATTCCGGCGATATCCGCAAATACACCCGGAACCGAAAGAGGACGCACATTGTTGAACATATCTCTTGTGCCGCTCCGAAAAGTAAGCACAAGCACTCCTCCGCCGCGAACATAATCCTTTATTTTCTCAGCCTCATCATCCGATATGATATTGTATGCCGGCATATATACAACCTTGTATTTCCCGTAATCACCGTCCGAAACCGCGGTATTGACATTAAGCCGCGCATTCGCCTTGTAAAATGAATACAAATGATTTTCGTAATTGTATCCCGCCGAATGTCTTTTTATGTCATGTCCCCACACATTGTCATATGATTTTACTATAAGCGCGTCATATTTATTTTCGGCATTTACAATATACTTCTCTATCCCGCGAAGCTCCTCCCCGGTCTTTTTTATCTCATAATATCTCCTGCGCGGAACACCGTCATGATCGAGAACTCCGTACCAGTATTGTTCCATCCCGAACAGCGCCGTGCGGAAACGAAAATATACAATCCCCTCACAGCCGTGGGCTATCGCCTGATATGTCCATAACCTGAGCTGACCCGGGCGCGGCGTTTTCCCCAACACATCCCATCCGGCGGGACCCGCCTGCTCTTCCATTACAACAAAATTCTTGTTTTTCACGCCCCGCATTATCTCATGAGCCATCGAAACATATTCATATTCCGAACCGCCCCATTGAGTTTCTGGATAATTGTCCCACGAAACAAAATCCAGATTTTTTGAAAGCTTACGGTAGTCTATATCCGAAAAATGCCCCATAAGATTATGAGTAACGGGCAAATCGGTATAATTCTTTAAAATATCAATCTGCATATTCTGATAGTTGACCCATGACTCGGAAGCAAATCGTCTGTATTCCAGATCAAGTCCGGGATTGTGCGACTGCGCATTGCCCCAATCTCCCTCGCAGGAATTATATCCCGGCAGGATAATATCGTCAAATGAATCATACTGCAGACTCCAAAATACCGTACCCCACTTTTCATTAAGATTTTCAACGGTTTTGTATTTTTCTTCAAGCCATGTTGAAAATGCATTGCGGCAGTGATCGCAATAACAGCGCGTGCTGTTGTGACAGCCGAACTCGTTATCGATCTGCCATGCGATTATATTCGGATTATCCTTATAATGCTCCGCCATTTTGCTTACGATTATTTTTGATTTTTCCGTATAATGCGGATTATTCGCGCACGCCTCACGCCTTGATCCCCATCCCCGCGGTCTGCCGTATTTGTCGCGCATGAGAATATCGTATTTATTGACAAGCCATTTCGGAGGAGCGGCGGTCGGCGTGCCGAGAATGACCTTTATCCCCTCGGCAGACAAAACCTCTATCGCCTCATCCATGAACGAAAAATCAAACTCCCCCTCGTTTTTCTCAAACAATTTCCACGCAAATTCACCCATTCTTACGGTATTAAAGCCCGCCTCGCGCATCAATGCCGCCTGCTTTTTCCACTCGCTTCCATCCCAATGCTCCGGATAATAATCAACCCCGAAAATCATTTTATCAACTCCTTTTTGACGTGTCCCCTATTTCGTTTATTGATATTATTTCTCGTATTTTTCATATTTTTCGTAATTGTCTTTCATAGCCTTATACAGCTCGTCGTCCGTCATATGATTGTCCAGCACCAACAAAAGCATTACATTTCTGTCCTCTTTTGAATAAACGGTGTCGCGGTACCATTTGTCATGTCTTGAATTATCGCCGAACTCTCGTATAACTCCCATGGCTTTTTTTATCATATATACCGAATGTTTTATATCGGCAAAACAGTCATTGAAATAAAATCCTTTCCATACTCCGTATTCCGAGCCGCGCATTGCCGTATACGCATTATTGAATTTTTCCGCGGCGTCACCCGCAAGCATAAACGCTTTTTTATAATC
>JAFLUR010000240.1 GCA_022508725.1 Oscillospiraceae bacterium | reverse complement strand
ATGATATCATAGTGATAAACAAACCGCAGGGAATGGTCGTGCATCCCGCGCCCGGAAACACGAGCGGAACGCTTGTGAACGCCCTTATGTATCACTGCGGCAAAAGCCTTTCGGGAATAAACGGCTGTATAAGACCGGGAATTGTTCACAGAATAGACAAGGATACAAGCGGTTTGCTTGTATGCGCAAAAAACAACGATGCGCACATATCTCTTTCCGGGCAATTAAAGGAGTGCAAGCCGGTACGCAGATACTATGCGCTCGTAAACGGCAGAATAAAGGAGGACGGCACCGTCGATAAGCCGATAGCAAGGAGTCCGTCCGACCGCAAAAAAATGGCAGTAGTGCCGGGAGGCAGAAGTGCCGTTACTCACTACAAGGTGATCGAAAATTTCCGTGAATATACCCTTGTCGAATGTATACTCGAAACGGGACGGACTCATCAGATAAGAGTTCATCTTGCAAGCATCGGACACAGTATAGTCGGGGATAAAACATACGGGACAAAAAAGGATAAATTTCACCTTGACGGTCAGCTGCTTCATGCCGCTTCCATAGGATTTATCCATCCGTCAACGGGAGAATACACGGAATTTTCATCCGATCTTCCGGAATATTTTTCCGATGTTCTGAATAAATTGCAAATATCGGAATAAAGGCGAAATAAAATCCGGAATAAATCCGAATTTTCTGTGAAGTCGCTTGCAATATTGCTCCGGCAGTTGTATAATATATTTGAACCGTTATAATTTAAGGAGTTTTTTTATGAGTAATACGGATAAATTGAATTTATGTGTTATATTCGGAGGAATGTCACCCGAACATGACATATCGCGGATGTCATGCACATCGGTACTCAAGAACCTTAACAAGGATAAATATAACATAAGTGTGATAGGCATAACCGAAAAGGGAGAATGGTATCTTTACGAGGGCGATTTCAACGGCATAAGGGATTGGAGTCCGGAGAAGCAAAGCAATAAAAAAGCGTTTATCTCCCCCGACCGTTCGGATAAAGGCATACTTGTCTTTGAAGAAACGGGAATAAAGAAAATTCCCGTTGACGTTATATTCCCGGTCATGCACGGCGAATACGGCGAGGACGGAAAAATACAGGGACTGTTTGAGCTTTCCGGAATAAATTATGTCGGCTGCGGCGTATTCGCATCAAGCGCGGCAATGGACAAAAGCCGCACAAAAATCATCCTCAAAGACGCCGGTATTCCGCAGGCCGATTGGGTCACGGTACATACGGGACAAAAAAACGAGCTTGAAAATATGGGATCAATTCTTGATAATGCGGAAAAAAAGCTTGGCTATCCCTGCTTTGTAAAGCCCGCCGGAACGGGATCATCGGTAGGCGTGGGAAAAGCGAAAAACAAAACAGAGCTTGAAGCCGCGCTTAAAAATGCGGCAAAATTCGATTCGACCGTTCTTATTGAAGAAAACATAGACGGACACGAGGTCGAATGTGCGGTTTTGGGAAATTTGTCACCCGAGGCAAGCGAAATCGGCGAAATAATTCCCGAGGTTGAATTTTACGATTTCAACGCAAAATATGTTGACGGTACAACAAAGCTGAAAATCCCCGCACAGGTCGATGAAAAATGCCGTGAGCAGATACGGGAATACGCAAAAAGGGCATTTACCGCGCTCGGCTGCCGCGGACTTTCAAGAGTGGATTTCTTTGTAAGATATTCCGACGGGGCGATTATTCTGAACGAGATAAACACTCTGCCCGGATTTACGGACATAAGTATGTATCCCATGCTGTGGGAGCATATGGGGGTAAAATATACCGAGCTTTTGGACCGTATTATAAATCTGTCTTTTGAAAGGGAATAACCATGGCGGAGAAAAACGCAAAAATTTTTTTAAAAAGCATTCAAAGACTCGACGGGGATGAAGATACCATCGAAATAATAGCCGAATGCGGCTTTTATAAAAATGAGGAAAAATATTATATATTCTACCGCGAAGTATATGATAACGGAGCAACCGACTGCAGTATAAAATACGAAAACAAAAAAGTAACCATTAAACGCAAGGGTGATACAAACGCAAATTTTGTATGTGATCCGGACGAGGACACCGCATTTATTTACACCACGGCGTACGGACATTTCTCCGTTACGGTCCGGACAAAAGAGATCGAAGCCGACCTGTCCGAAAACGGCGGGACTTTAAGGCTTTTATACGATCTTAAAATAAACGGCGTCAGTCAGGAAAACGAAGTAAACATAAAAATTGTCAAGGCGTAATGTACCCGGAAAGGATAACAATATGAAATTCAAGAAAATAATATCCGCGTTTATCGCGGCGGGACTTCTTTTATCCGGCTCGGCGTTTGCGGCGGAAAATGCAGGCAGCGTCACGGGCGATCAGGATAAAAGCATTGAAAACACCGATAATACCGCAAAAAGCACTCCAATGCCGATAAGCGATGAGCTGTTGGTGTATAAAAATATACTTACGTTTATCGAAAACGCATACATAGACGACAGCGTCAACAAAGATCAGCTCATGGCGGACGGGATAAGCAATCTGCTCAAAGACAATCCCGATATGCTTGCCAAGCTTTTCAAAGCGACCTTTGAAAGTCTTGATATGTACAGCGATTATTATACACAAGAGGAATTTGAAAAATACATGAACGGCATAAACAGCTCCGCCTACGGAGTAGGTCTTGTTATGGTCTCGGGCGGTGATTACATTGAGGTAAACGAAGTGATACAGGGCGGGCCTGCCGAAAAAGCCGGTATAAAAGCCGGAGATCTGATCACGGCGGTTGACGGCAAGGATGTGAAAGGACTCAACATGGACGAGATCCGCAGCATGGTCGTAGGCGATCATATGACCACCGTTGCCATCACCGTAAAACGCGGAGAACAAGAGCTTACTTATACGGTCGTCCGTGATTCAACGATAAATTACAGCACCGTTTCGGGAGCTGTCCTGAAAGACGGCATCGGATATGTGAGAATATCGAATTTTGCCGAAAATACAGCCTCCGAATTTTCGGAAATAGCGGAAAAATTAAAGAATGACGGGATAAACAAGCTCATACTTGATTTAAGAGACAATCCCGGAGGATATATGATATCGGCGGTACAGATAGCCTCCGAGCTTATTCCCAAAGGAAAAATAATCGAGGTCAAATTCAGACAGGAAGAAAATAATACCGTATATAATTCATATTTGGAAAAATCTCCGTTTAATATCTGTGTTCTTGCGAACGCAAAAACCGCAAGCGCAGCCGAAATACTGACAAGCAGCATTGTCGAATCCGGCGCCGGTATTCTTGTCGGAGATACCACATACGGCAAGGCTCTCGTTCAGGATATGTTCCGTATGCCTTACGGACAGGCTATGAAAATGACAACAGGCGAATATATTACCCGAAACGGAAATAAAATAAACGGGGTAGGAATAGAACCCACCGTATTTATACTTAACGGACAAAAGCCTGTGGACGCAAGCAAATATACCGCATTTGAATACAGCGGAACATATTCCGTCGGCGATTCGGGAAACGATGTCAAAGCAGCGGAGGAACGCCTTGCGGGTATGGGATACAACGTCGGCGATGTTGACGATAACTATACCGAACGCACGGCTGCCGCCGTTGCCGAATTTCAGACAGACGCCGGTCTGTTCCCATACGGCGTTCTCGATCACACGACACA
>JAFLUR010000024.1 GCA_022508725.1 Oscillospiraceae bacterium | reverse complement strand
GCAGCCGACCGTATCGTTTTACCGGTCGCCTGTTGCCGTCAAGGCGAAAAACCGCTGCGAACGCTTGCGCGCTTTTCTTTGAAGAACCGGATTTTTTCGTAAATTATTTTTTGATTTCCTTTAAACCGGTGTTTCCCTAATATTTCACAACAGCGCCCACATTATCAACAGATAAAACGCGGCATACCGCCGCAATATCGTTTTCCTTCATAAATTTGTTCATATTATCCGCAAAGACGCTGTAGTTTTCGTTTATTATACAGATCATGCTCGGTCCCGAACCGCTCAAATATGTGGCTTTCGAACCAAGCTCATAAGATTTTTCCGATATCTTATCAAAACCGCTGATATTATCCTTTCTGTACGGCTGGTGCATACGGTCGCGCACAAACTCGCGAAGTCCGTCAAGCTTTCCCTCCGCCATACACAGCGCAAAACCCGCCGCCCTTGATATATTGAACACGGCGTCGGCGTAAGGCAATTTATCGGG
This sequence comes from Oscillospiraceae bacterium, assembly GCA_022508725.1. Lineage (GTDB taxonomy): Bacteria > Bacillota > Clostridia > UBA1381 > UBA1381 > JAFLUR01. The sequence continues at coordinate 13,306 of JAFLUR010000024.1, read as the reverse complement.
CAGTGTTTTTCTCGACTTTCTTGTTCCTATAAAATAATCGGGTATTATAACCGCAAACTTTATCCCGGGATCGATTTTTATACTTTTATGTATAATTTTCTCCCCGTCAACCGCCGATATGCACATACCCCCGAACATTGCCGGAGTTATGTTATCGGTATGCCCCTCTACTTTAAAAGCAAGATTGAGTATTTCCGGATATGACAGTTTTTTTCCCGAAAGTATATTTGCCGCGATCATTCCTCCGACAACACACGCGCTGCTGCTCCCGAGACCTCTCGTCACGGGAATGTCGCTTTTCTGTCTTATTCTTATGCCGCAGGCTTTGTAGCCGACCTCATCAAACAAGGCGAGCATTGAACGGTATACAAGATTTCTTCCGTTTCGCGGTATAAACTCCGCGACGTTCGATCCGACAATTTCAAGTCCGCTCTTTATTTCGCTTATTTCGATCGTATTGTACAGATTAACCGCAACGCCCATGCAATCAAAGCCGGCGCCCATATTGGCGCTTGTTGCCGGTATTCTCACCGTAATCATTCGGGTAATATCCTTATGCGTGATATTATCCCGCCCACTTCATTGACCAGCGCCTCAATATCATCTTCAAGACCCACAGGCGTTATAAACACGGTTTCTTCCGTATTTTGTTCATTATCGCCGGTCCTTACAACGGCATCCGGCATAACGCTCAGAACGGTATCGGTATCTTTAAGAGTTCTCACAATAAACGAGCCCTCTATGCAGTGCCTGCTTATCATGTTATCCGGATCGGTATCGTTCCACATTATGCGTTTGCTCTTCTGCAAATGCTTGACCGAATCGATAACATCGGCAACAACCGCGCTTGCTGTCGGGAGCTTACCCGCGCCTTTGCCGTAAAACATAACATCGCTTACCGAATCGCCGCGGACCATGATCGCGTTAAACACATCCTCAACGCTCGCAAGCATATGATAATTCGGGACCGCCATGGGACTGACTCTTGCGAATACCTCCGAATTTTCGTTAATATCGGCATATCCTATCAGCTTTATCGAATATCCCATGGAACCCGCCGCCTTAACGTCCTCAAGAGTCACCTTTGTTATGCCCTCCGTCGGAATTTTATTGTAATCCACCTGCCTGCCCGACGCGAGAGACGAAAGAATGGCGATTTTTCTGCACGCATCAAAGCCTTCCACGTCTGCCGCCGGATTTCTTTCGGCGTATCCTTTTTCCTGAGCATCGGAAAGAGCATCGTCAAAGCTTTTGCCCTCTCTGAACATCTGAGTAAGTATATAATTCGTGGTTCCGTTCAGTATTCCCGTAATTCTCTTTATATTATTTGCGGCAAGACACTGATGTATCGGGCGTATGATGGGAATACCTCCGCCCACGCTTGCCTCGAACAGATAATTCACATTGTTGTCATACGCGATTTCAAGAAGCTCCGGACCGTAGGTCGCCACAAGCTCCTTGTTTGAGGTCACGGCATTTTTTCCCGCCTCAAGCGATGATTTGGTAAATTCATATGCCGGATGGAGTCCGCCCATCGTTTCGACAACAACACCGACCTCATCGTCTTTGAGAATTTTTGTGAAATCGTTTGTGAAAAGGTGACTTTCCGGATGCGACGAAAAATCCCGGATATCGAGAATATATTTTATCTCAATCTCCTGCCCCGCTTTTTTGCTTATATTTACGGCATTATTCTTTATTATTTCGTAAACTCCGCTTCCTACCGTACCGAAGCCGAGTATTGCTATTTTTACCATTGTTTGACCTCCCGAACGGTATACGAAATATACCGGTTAAAATAATCTCTTTTCTGTCTATCATATCATATTTTTCATTCTATGTCAATATTTCCGCTCAATATAAAATAAAAGACCGGAAAATCAAGCGTTTTTTTTGGGAAACGCCGAATAAGTCAGCGTTTCCCGATTATTTTGCAAAATTCATCGGAAACGGCGGCGAATTCCACAAGACCGAGAGTTTCTCCTCTTGCCGACGGATTTATATCAAGCCTTGTCAGAATATCCTCAATAACGCTTTTCTCCGTCCCGAAGCCTCCGTTATACAAAGCGTTAAGAAGGGTTTTCCTCCTTTGGGCAAATGCCGCTTTCACGACACGAAAAAACATCCTTTCATCATTGGTTTTCACCGCCGGCTCATCAAGTACCCGCAGGTTCAGGACCGCGGAATCCACCTTCGGAGGCGGTATAAACGCCGACGCCGGCACCTTCGCCATTATCTCCGGCTTTGTGTAATATCCGCACATAACGCTTACGGCTCCGTATTCCTTTCCTCCCGGAGACGCGCAAATTCTCTCGGCGACCTCCTTTTGCACCATGACCGTAATATTTTTAAGAGGAAGCTTTTTCTCCAAAAGCATCGCTATTATCGGTGTTGTTATATAATACGGAAGATTTGCCGCGACCGACACTGTTTTATCTCCGAATTCTTCTTTGATAATTCCGGCAAAATCAAGCTTCATGCAGTCGCCGTGAATAATTTTTACATTATCGAAATCACAAAGCGTCTCTTCAAGAATGGGAATAAGCCTGTCATCGATCTCAACCGAAACCACCTTTTCGTATTTTCGTGCAAGCTCCCGGGTAAGAACACCGAAACCGGGACCTATTTCCACAACGCACCTGCTTTCTCCCGCCGAGGCAACCTTTTCAAGAACGGCATCATCCGTAAGAAAATTCTGTCCCAGTCCCTTTTTAAAAGTAAAGCCGTATTTATCAATAACAGAACGAATTTCCGAACGAGCTTCGGACCTGCCTGCCGGATTACCCATAAATTTTCCTTTCCGCCGTCACCCGGAATTACCGGATCGGCATATTATCAATATCAAAATACATTTCAAAATCCTTAAAGCGCCGAAATCTCCGGCGATGCAACAAGATAATTATATCTTATATTTCAAAAATTGTCAAGCAAAATTCCGGCGCCGCAATTCGCATAAATCGCAGTCAAAAAGAGCATCGGGGGGTATCCGATGCCCTTTGATTGCGGTCTGTTCGCCGCACGATCATATCCGGTGTTTTTCAATATCAATCCTCCGCTCAGGGTCTGTTTGGTATCCGGAAATCGTCGGATTTTTGAGTGGATTTTTCTGCCTGAAATTTTATCGTTTATTCATCCGACGCATATGTTCGATTTTTTCTTTTATCGCCCTCAAACCCTCACCCGGGTCGGTTATACCGAGAACAGCCTCTTCCATCGGGCAGATACCGTTTCCCTCCCGGTTGATTATCCCGGCTGTCATTTCGCCGTATTCACGGACGATTTTATGATTGTCGAGCATTTCCGCCGCCGACTCGCTCATAACCGAAGCGTAGACGGCTTTCACTCCGAGCAAAGCATACAGCATTGCCGCAGCGGTTCCCGCTATGCGGTCAGCGGCGCTGAAGCCTTTCATATCCGTTTTATTATCGATAAATTCAATAAGAGGCTTTACTCCGCGCTCCTTGCTTGCGTAAACCGTTTCGCCTTTGCACAAAACGCAGGTATTATCGCAAGCTTTCAGAATTTCTTTTGCTTTTTCCAAATCACTTTTCATCTTTTTTCAAATTCTCCGCACGATAAACTATCAACGGCAGCAATGCCCATTGCAATATGATTCCGAACAGACCCGCCGTAACACTCGTCCATATAACCGCAATTCCGACGCTTTCCCAACCCAAAAGATATACAGCCGCAAGAATTGCCGCCGCGCGAACGACGCGTCCCGCGATTTGAGATATAAGAACCTTTCCTATTGTCGGCATTTTGACGTTCCTCAAAAGTCCCGCGGAAAGTCCGTAAATGCAAAGCTCGATCATCATAAAGGGCAGCATCGCGCTTCCCGGCATTCCGGAAAGAGCAAAGCTCGCAACAGGTCCGAGTAAGCCCGCGGCGGCTCCCGCATAGGGTCCCGCCAAAAGTCCCACCAAAATTATGGGTAAATGCATCGGCAGGAAAGCTTCTCCGAGTGACGTTCCGAGACCCGAAACCGCACCGATGGCATGAAATATCTGCGGAACGGCAACCGCTCCGACAATCGCCGAAAATGCCGCCAAAGTCTGCACTTTGACCGAAAGACGAGGTTTTTCCAAGGTTTTTGACATAGTAGTTGACATAATAAATTCTCCTTTTTTAATATTCGGATCATCGCCCCTCCGGACGGATCGAATTCGCACCTTAACCGTCAAAACGACGACAATCCTTTAACCATTCAATAACATTTATCTGCTGAGGACAAGCACGTTCGCACCTACCGCAGGCAATACAGTCGGACGCTTTTCCGCCGTTCTTTACAGCCTCGGCATACTGCCGCGCGCCCTCTTCAAGCTGTCCCCAAACAAGCTGTCTGTTCCGTGCCGCAAAAATTTCCGGAATGGGTATTTTCTTCGGACATTCCGCCGTACAATACCGGCAGGCGGTGCAGGGAACAGACTTCACACCCGTCAATATCTCCTGCGCCTTGCGTATAGCCTCTTGCTCCTTTTCGTCAAGCGGCTTGAAATTCTTCATAAAGGAAATGTTATCCTTCATCTGCTCCATATTCGACATTCCGGAAAGAACCGTGATTATACCCTCAAGGGACGCAACATAACGTATCGCCCACGAGGCAAGGGAAGCGTCGGGATCGGCATTTTTCAGGACCTCCCGGACCTTTTCGGTAGGATTCGCAAGCGATCCGCCCTTGACAGGCTCCATGACAACTATGGATTTCCCGTGACGGCGCGCAACCTCGTAATTTCCGCGCGACGCAACGTTCGGATTTTCCCAGTCGGCATAATTCAGCTGCAGCTGCACAAATTCCGCATCGGGGTGATCGGTCAGAATTTTATCCAGAACATCGGGAGTGGAATGGAACGAAAATCCCCAGTGCTTTATTAAACCCTTTGCTTTCTGCTCCTTTACAAAATCCCATATCCCGTATTTTTCAAAAAGCGCGAGATTATCCTCCTTTAACGCATGGAGAAGATAATAATCGATATATCCCGCCCCCGTGCGTTCCAGGCTTGTAAAAAACTGCTGCTTTGCCGCCTTTTCATCGCAGGATTCCAGCCATGCGCAGAGCTTTGTGGCAACAGTAAAGCTTTCACGGGGATAGCGGTCTACCAAAGCCTCTTTCGCAGCCTTTTCCGAATTTCCGTTATCGTACACATACGCGGTGTCAAAATAGGTAAACCCCGCCGCCATAAATTCGTCCACCATTTCTTTGGTCCGCTCAATATCTATTTTACCGTTTTTTGTTGAATCCACCCTCGGCAGACGCATGAGTCCGAAACCCAGTTTCGGCGTATTTTCACCAAAATATTTTTCCATAATTTCACCTCGTTATTTAATTGAATTTTTGCTCTGAAATTTTATCCGACGGTATTTTTGCCCGACAGGGCTTTTTCAAGCCGTGACCGAATTTTTTGCCCACTCCGCAACGACCTCTTCCGAATTCGGCGCATCCGCGCCCCGAACGGCAAGACCTTTTCCTACCTCCGCACCTGCGCATATCCTCCTCAGATCATCTTCGCATGAACCAAGCCCGCTTCCGCCGTGCGTCATGACGCCGAATACCTTCTTACCGTTCCAATCGAGCTTTTCAAGCTGTGTAAACATCGCCGTCGGGAAAGTTCCCCACCAACACGGACCGCACACGAAAATATTATCGTAACCGTCGATGCTGCCAAAATATTTTTTCAACTCCGGTCTTGCGTTTTCATTAAGCTCCTGTTTAGCCTCTTCGATACATTCGTAATAATTTTTCGAATATTCCTTTACCGTTTCAATTTGAAAAATATCACCTCCCACAGCCTTTCGGATAAACTCCGCAACATATTCCGTGTTGCCCTTGTCAAGCTTCTTAATGCTGCCGCTGATGTAATTTTCTCCGGCTCGTGAATAGTAGATAATGAGATTGGACATTTTTTATTCTTCCTTTCCGTTACAATATATTTGTGAATAAAACATATCAGCCGGATATGCTTTACTCTGTCTCAATGTTTAAGCTGTTAATAAGAGTGTAACCGGTAATTATTGCTTCTCTTGCTTTGAAGCTTTCTCGATACGATAATCGTCCATAAGCTTCAGACATCCGGCAGCGTCCGTTTTTTTGCGGAACAGGCTGTCGAATGCGGCAGTCACATCATCGGCGCTGTAGCCTGCTATCCTTGATGCGGCGGTCGATACGCGCTCATTTTCCGCTATCGACGCGGCGGCGTCCGTCACCTGTTTGCTTTGGATATTCGTCGTCTGCCCCTTGAAGCAGCTTACGGTCGGTATTCCGTCAAATGCGGCGTTGTAATTTTCCTCGGACGCGCAAAATGCAAGAAAATCCAACGCAAGATCAAGCTTCTTACTGTTTTTGTTTACCATCATCATATTCATATTTCCGCCCTCATATGTCCCTCTGTGTGCGGTATTCAGAAATACGGGCATCAAAGCAAAATCATCTGTCGAATATTTATTTCCCTTTTCAAAGTCGGTATAAAACCATGTATCCCATATAAACGTCATGACCGCCTTGCCCGAGGACATATCATCACTGATGTCGTCCCAGCCTTTTTCCGTATAATTATATCCGAACCAACCCTTATCGGCGGCATTTTCGACCCATTTGACCATTTCGATCATCTCGGGGATATCGGAATAGGATATCTCATTATTATTCAATTTTTCGAGAAGCTCCGGATTGTCGGCAAAAATCGGGTCCATTGCAAATTGTATCATCCACGAATACACCGTCGGCCGGCAGATCGGAGTATAGCCCGTTGCAGCGATCGCCTGACACAAAACATCGAACTCGGCTTGTGTCGCCGCAGGCTTGAGCCCCATTTCAGCCAGCAGAGTTTTGTTATAATAGCAGCCCGAAACAGAGCTTTCCCAAAAGGGTAATCCGAGAAGATTGCCGTTTTTGTCGGTGCAGTAATTACGCGCGCTGTCGGTCAGATCATCCACCCATTCCTCGTCATTGAGATACAGAAAATTATTCTCCACATCAAAAGAATACAGATCGCTGTTATGGAAGTGCATGAATATATCGCTGCCCTTTCCGTTTTGAAACCTTTTCAGCGTCTCCGTTTCATATTCGGAATCCTCAAACGAAATAATATTCAATTTATTCCCCGTGGCCTCCCGATACCGATCAAAAATACTTATTATATAGCTTTTTTCCAGATCGTTTTTTTTACCTATGATCGTAAGAGTATTATCGTCGGAATTATCAAATATCCCGCACGAAACAAGTAAAAATATCGCCGATATAACGGTTATGACAAATAAATTCTTTTTTATTGACTGTTTCATCAATGTTTTCTCCTTATTCATTATTGTCCGACAACAATTTTCCCACCAATTTCCTCACATCGTCCATATTTACCGGCTTTGCCAAATGCCCGTCCATTCCGGCAGCCAATGCGTTATGAACATCCTCGGCAAATGTATTCGCCGTCATTGCCGCGATAGGAATTGTTTTCGCTTTGGGATGCCCGCATTTCCGAATTTTTCCGGCAGCCTCATATCCGTTCATGACCGGCATCTGCAAATCCATAAATATCATATCATAATAATCCGGCTGAGAGTTTTCAAACATTTCAACGGCAACCTCGCCGTTTACGGCAAGCTCGCATTTTGCGCCCTCTATGGCAAGCAATTCGGTCAAAATCTCGGCATTAAGCTCATTATCCTCGGCAACAAGGAAATTCCTTCCTTTCATTATCCCCTCATCAACGGTCGTTTCCGGAGAAATATCATTCTTATCCGCCTCACGCTCCGCAAGCGCGAATGTCAGCTCAACGATAAACGTGCTTCCCTCCCCCGGACGGCTTTGCAGCACTATAATTCCGCCCATCAGATCCACAAGATTTTTCGTTATTGCCATACCCAGACCGGTTCCCTGTATCGTATTGGTTACGGAATTGATCTCACGGCTGAACGGAGAGAAGATGATCTGTTGAAATTCCTCGCTCATTCCGATACCGTTATCCTTAACAACAAATTGCAGCTTGACATACTGCGGCGCGCTCTGCGGAATTTCACGCACAATAAATTCAATTTCGCCGCCATCGGGCGTGTATTTTGTCGCGTTCGAAAGAAGATTTATCAGGATTTGATTAAGTCTCAGCTTGTCGCCGATTATATAATCCGCCGTTGCATCGCTCGTATAGACATTAAAAATCTGATTTTTTGTTTTTATCTGCGGCGACACAATGATTTTCAATTCCTCCAGCAGCTCATGCAGACTGAAACGGTCCACATTCAGCGACGTTTTACCGCTTTCTATTTTGCTCATATCCAGCACATCGTTTATGAGGTTGAGCAGATGCTTGCTCGATGCGGTTATTTTGTGCGTGTATTTTCTGACCTTCTCGGGATCATCCGCATCCTTTTCCAGCAATATCGAAAAACCCACTATCGCATTCATCGGAGTGCGTATATCGTGCGACATATTGGAAAGGAAGTTGCTCTTTGCCTCATTTGCGCTCCTTGCCGCCCTAAGCGCTTCCTCTGTTTTGTGGTTCATTTGATTTTCCATGGTTCTGTCGGACATTACGACAATATACTTATCAACATCCAAAATACTCATGTGATATATTGTCATTTTGTACCATCTGCAATCGCCCGTGTTCCGGTGCCTGTATTCACCTTCCCGGTATATGTTTTCGTTAAGAGGAATTTCCTCAAGCTCCTCTTTGGAAATGACAACATCGGAATCGACCGCGCATTTTTCTATCACACCGATATTCTCAATCGCCGTTTTAACGGGAATACCGAGTAGTCTTTCTATATTCGGGCTTATGTAATCAACGTTGTAATCCTCCGAATTAAGCATTATGAAAATATCATCGACGCTGTTTGAAAGCACATCGAACATTCTCTCTCTGTACCTAAGCTCCGTTTTATTTTTGTGCGACTGTTTACGATGGCGTATAAAAATCACGGAAAATACGAATGTTCCGACAAATATGAACATAACCGCAAAAACATTCATCGTGATTTTCTGTACCGACAAAAAACCGGCGCTCATTACGCTTTGCGGGACAATACTCAGCAGGATATAATCCCGGTACCCGACGGGTTGATACAAAATACAATAATCCGTATCTCCCATTTCGCACCGCAAAAGATTTGAATTGCCGTTTCTCCAGTCATTTATGATCCCGGCAATGTCGTTTTCATTCAAATCGGAAGCCGCTTTCAAATATGTGAGATAGTTTTCAAACACATTTCCGCCCGTCTGTGTGGACATCAGTATATTGCCGTCATCACTGATAACAAAGCATTTTGCTTCGCCGGAAAAGGCATCAACATCAAGAGACGCCGCCATATCCTCATTCGTATAGCTCACCGCAACGGCGTCATATTCAAAACCGTTGTATTCGCCGCTTTCCACAGGCACGGCAAATACCGTGACACTTTGTCCCGACATGATTTCACTTGATATGACCGGTCTTTTTTCCATGAGATCGTCCCATGAATTTTCAAACGTCATATTCCCCTCTTCGCCTGCCGGAGTAATACAGGTTTTGTCTTTTGAAATAAAGTAAAACTCCGAAAATCCCCAATACTTACGCTCATTATCCATAAAATCCCGGAGTATGCGGTTATCCGTGATGTCCGTAACCTCAAAAAAATCCTCCTTGCTTTCAAGCATTTTCCAGTTCATATTGACAAATGCCCCGAAAGAGCGATTTACCTGAGCATATATTTCTTTCAATTGAACGGCACTGTCCTCATATATCCGGCGCGACATAAAATTGAAATATGTAATACCCGCAAAAATAACGGCAATGCTGACTGTAATTATTGAAAACGGCAACCATGCTTTTCCGATCTGCTTTTTCATAAACATGCTCGTGCTCCTTACGAAATTATACTCCGAATACAAATTATCCTATTATAATTTTATCATACAAATCCAAATAAGTCAATACGGCGATTTAACGAAAAAATGAGCCGTACAAATGACAGGATATACTCGGAAAAAAGCAAGAAAAAGACTCAACCCGAGTTTACGGATTGAGCCTTTTCTTTTCCGGCTGCTTCAATAACAGCAGTCTTTATTTTATTGATGCGCAAACTTTCAAATATATAAAGCGTGTTCGCACGGGTATCTTACGGATTATTCCGCATCTGAGCCTGTATCCGCATCCGTAACGCCCGGTATTGCGCCTACGCCTACCGTAACGCCGCCTTCCGTTACTCCGTCATCGAATGTGTATGTATGCTCGGTATTTACTATGCCTCTTGTAGCCTCATTATTATAAATACCCTGAGCTACCACAGCCGCCCAGCAATTAGCCGCATTGTATGACGAGTGGAGCGAATCGTTTTTGTTGTTATAGTAAGCTTTGAGCGTGGAATCTACGGTAACCTTTACAGTATTTCCGTCTGCATCGGTAGTTTCCTTCAAAACAGTCGCGAGAGAATCGCCGTAAAGCGCATGGAAGAACTTAGCGCTGTCTGCCGCAAGATTGATCAGGATCGCTCCGGATTCTTCCGCCACTTCTATAACACCTGCCGTGCTCTTAACATTACCCGCATACTCGTTGTCACTGTGACTTGACGAGTTGGGAGTTACAACGAATACTATCATGCCTTTAGCCTTTGCTTCCGATACCATGATATTCATTGCCTCTTTCATTGCGGTTACGGATTTATCGTTATATCCGCTCTCAAGAACGAAAATATCGCCCGCCTGAGCGCTCAAACGTATGTTGGAGAACGCGTCGCCCAAAAGTCCTACCGCCTCTACACCGGAGTTTCCGAGGTTGGTAACATTTACGTCATTTGTAAGATAATCGGCAAGAACATCGCCCCAGCCTGTTCTTACAAGACCATCCTTACCTTCCGGCGCAACTCCGTAATACTTGGCAACAAGAGAATCACCAAATACATAAACTCTCTGCTTTCTTGCAACGATTGACGGAGCCTTTACAAGCTTGATTTTCTTTGCCGCAACTGTGCCTCCCTTGTCGTCGCGCAGATTGAATACCGCCTTGCCTTCGTTGATGACAACATCGCCCGCAACGTATTCGGTATCATCTATCTTTATTCTTCCGGGATCCCAGTTGTCTCCGCCCTGATTAAGGTTGTTGATTATCATTTGGTCGTTTACGAATACGTCTGTTCTGTCAGCCGTACCCGCTACAACGGTGATGTTGTATCTGCCGCCCGGGATATTGAACGTATTGCCTATAACGCCCTCAAATACGGGAGCTATCTCTATCTTCTGACCCGCCGTTGTATCCGAAACCGTGATCTTGCCGTCATTAACATCGGCAACCGCAACAATTGCGGTTGAAACCTCCGCATTGTCCTTTGCAACGGTCACTTGATAGCCTTTGATCATCGAGTCGGCTTTGATATCCGAAATATCAACCACGGTCGAGCCGTCTTCAGCGTCCGCAACAATGCTGAATACGCCGATCGAAACGATCTTATTGAACGAATACGACTTATCACCGTTTTTAAATGTTACCTTTACCATGATATCGCCTGTATCGCTTACAGTCAAAACGCCTGTTTCGGGATCGATCGTATATCTCGGATCGTTTGTTTCCTCATTTTCTTCTTCGTTATTTTCTTCCTTGCTTTCTCCTTTGACAACATTCGACATCTGAGCCGGTGCTACCGGTTTAAACGCGCCGCTGCCGCTGAGAGACTTCCAAAGCATTATTTTGGTTCCTTCCGGCGCTTGGATCGTACAGTCACCCTCTGCAAGAGTTATTTTCTCCATTGTTACATTATCCAAAGCATCGCCATCCGTGTAAACCGCTTTGATCGCAACAGCGTCTCCCACGTCATCCGCGCCGATTTTAAATACTGCACCCGTTATATCATCGCCGTCACCGTCATTGTCGCCGTCGCCGTCATTGTCGCAGTCGCCGTCATTGCCGCCGTTACCGTTACCGTCACCGTCGCCGGATACCAATGACCATACCGGATCAAAATATTCCGTAACATCATAATCGTATTGATCCTTTACATCCGAAACGGAATATGCAGCCGTAACGTCTGTCTTATCCACTGTCGGAGCACCGTTTATCACAGCCGATTTGATCTGTGCGGGAGCTATTTCAACGTCAAGAGTTGCGCCCTTTCCTTCAACACTGCTTGTAAGTGTGATTGTTCCGCCCTCTATCGTTGTGCCCGGAACGGAAAGTACGGCTTTCTGCGTATCATCTGAAACGACCTTGATATCAGCGCCCTCGATATCGGTTGACCATGTAAAGGTTTCGCCTTCCTCAAGCACCATTGCGTCAACTTCGTAATTCTTCTCGATCGTCTTATCCGCTATCGTTGAGAAAGCTTTCGGACCGGAAATCGCAATTCCCTTAACATCAACCTCTTCGATTATTATATCTTTAAAGATAGAGTAACGTTCCGGAGCAAGTATTGTATTTACCAGATTTATGGAAGCAATACCTGTTGTTTCCGTTTCTCCGAGATCATATTCTTTACCGTCTACGGTAAGTATCACTGTTGTAATATCGTTTGCGTTTGTCTTATAAAGTATCGAAATGTCTATCCATGTATTGATTGCCGACATTTCACCCCAAGTGGTGAGGAACGAGGACTGACTGCTGCTCCATGTAGCCGTAGCGGCATCGCCCACCGCAAGGTTAATATAACCCAATTCCAATGATTTTTTTCCTTCGCTGTCAACAAATTCTATCGCTCTCTTGAATGTATAACCCGTAGCATATGTCACAGCCGTTTTAAACTTAACGATTCGAGCCGTACCCGTTTCAAATGTGATCGGGTCGGGAAGAGTAATCGTGTTTGTTGTGTCCTTTACAGAAGGCGAAGCTATATAGGTATTGCCGGAGCCGTCGCCCGCTACATTTGTCGTGCCGTAGCTTGAACCGCCTACGCCCGGCTCATAGAACAAAAGATCCGAAATTGCAATATCGGCTGTTGCATCCTTGCTTTCGCCGTTCTTTGTCGCCGTAGCCTTGACCGTGAATGTCTTAACGTGTTCTTCACCCGCATCAAAGCCCTTTGCAACCATTACAACGCCGTCTGCAACAGATACCTTATCATCCTCCGGAGTTATTGTCCATGCGATATCCGCATCTGATATCTCAACATCATTCTGATCCAATATATCGACCTTAAATGCCGTGCTGCCTACACTTTCAAGAGCGTGCGGAGCAGTCATAACAGCCTGACCGCCCGACATTGTAATCTTACCGGGAACCGGTGTGTATTTCTGTTTGTTAAGCACGAGAGATACAGTCTGTTCCTCGCGTCCCGGCATTGTTGCCTTGCCCTTCGCCGGGTCGGCTTTACTTTCATTTGCTTCATATCCCAGCTTGAAAGCGGATAT